>CAYGYF010000123.1:0-5037 GCA_964354065.1 uncultured Dehalococcoidia bacterium
TGCTCGATGAGGTTGGCGCCAACGGAGTGGTGTAGGAAGATGATGCGGCTGAAGTTGGTCCCAGGTGTGGGCGTGGGCGTTGGTATAGGCGTGGCGCTTGTGCTTCCGAGCGCGATCACGCCCTGGCCGTGCTGTAGAGGGGCCAGGTCGCTGATCTCAGGCTGACCGGCGAACCATCGTGACCATGCCTGTGTCTGCGGATCGATCCAGTAAGCGGTAGCCACCGACGGCCCGTTGCAGCTCGCCAGAGCCTGCCCTGGGTCGATGCCGTCTGCGCCACCCCACACCGATATGGCCCACTTGCCGGCCTGCGGGCAGTTCTGTACGGCGTCCTGCTGGGCTTGAGAGGAGCCTCCTCCGTGCGTCCAGGCGAAGACCATCAGTACCAGGGCAGGTATGGTCCCAGATGTGACTAGGATGCCTATCCGGCGGCTATTGCGCATGGCTCACCCCCAACGAACCAGACCGCGTTAGCTCCCCCATGCTACTCGCAGGCGCGAGGGCACCGCCATTGCCGCTGACGATCCGTCGCAATAGGTAGACGCTCCGTCCAGGCAAGGGTTACAGGGCTCACGCGAACCAGGCCGTAGGGACAGGTGGCCTAGGAGATGTCTCCGGCGTCGTCAAGTGAAGGGTTGCGCCTTCTTCGACTATGTGCAATAGAGTATCTTGATGATCGACCACTTCGGCCCAGGTTTCGCGGCCCCGCTGAGCAAGGATGCTAGTCCAGCATAAGTGGCTAGTGCTGGGGGCTGCGGTCTTCGGCCTGTTCATGGCCATTCTCGACGCCTCCATTGTCAACATCGCCATCCCCACTATCCAACGCAGTCTCGACACTGACATAGAGCCCGTCACCTGGGTGCTGAATGCTTACAACCTGGTGTTCGCGGTGCTGCTAATCCCGGCTGGCCGCATGGCAGACAGGTTCGGCCGGAAAAGGCTCTTCCTCATCGGTATCATTATCTTCTCGCTTTGCTCACTAGGCGCAGGCCTGTCAGAGCAAATCGAGATGCTGATCGCGTGGCGCACCGTTCAGGCCATCGGCGCAGCGATCATGGTCCCGGTGAGTCTGGCCATTGTCACTCTAGCCTTTCCGGCCCACCAGCGCGGTCTGGCCCTAGGCATATGGGGTGCCATGTCGGGGGTCGCGGGCGCGGTGGGCCCCACGGTCGGGGGGGTCCTCACTGAATACGTGGGCTGGGAATGGATATTCCTTGTCAACGTTCCGGTCGGGTTGGTGGCAGTGCTGGCGGGCCTCGTCATAATCGACGAGTCCAGGAACCCAGAGGCGCAACAGCGTATGGACCTGCCTGGAACCGCCCTGCTCTCCGTCTCTCTGTTCTCGCTCACCCTCGCTCTCATCCGCGGTCAGGACGTGGGATGGTCGTCGGCTTTCATTACCGGTCTCTTTGCCACATCGGCAGTATCTGGGGCGCTCTTTCTGCTAGTGGAGAGCAAGGTCAGTCACCCAATAATCGATCTGCGGATGTTAGGCGACAGGACATTCGCGGCTGCCAGCGTGACGATCCTGTTGTTCGGGCTCGGCTTCTTCGGTGCGTTGTTCCTCGTCATCCAGTACCTCACCGTCGTGGAGGGCTACTCTGCGCTGAAGGCAGCCATCGCCATCACGCCTTACCCGGCATGCCTTATGCTCACAGGCCCGATGGCGGGGCGCCTGAGCGACCGCTTCGGGTCACGTGCCCTGATCATGGCAGGGGTGCTAATTTTCGGGGTCGCCCTATTCTCCGCTTCCCGCCTCACGAGCGGGGAGCCATATCCCCAGATAGCGTGGCGGTTCGTAATCGCTGGCATTGGAGCAGGCCTGATCTTCGCCCCCCTGACTAGCGCCGTGATGGGTTCCGTAGCGGGCGGAAGGGCAGCCGTGGGCGCGGGAGTGTTCAATACCGCCAGGCAGGTAGGGTTCACCCTGGGACTGGCCATTCTCGTAGCCGTCTTCGTCGGCGCCCTACCCTCGCGCATAACTGCGGCTCAGCAAGAGGCGGCAAGCCTCGTCGAGCGATCCGACCTGCCAGCGCCCGTCAAGCAGGGCATCGTGGAAGGGATACTCAGTGCCCCGCCGGAGGAGATGGAGCAGGCGGCGCGGTCCGGCACAAAGCCGAGCTTCGATCTTTACGATCGGGTGAAGCAAACTGCCGGGCCGGAACTCGCTGATGCCCTCCGACCGACCCTTGATGAGTTGTCGCAGGCGCTGCAAGCTGTCTTTGCGAGGAGCACCGCCAGTGCCTTCGATCGATCGTTCCTAGTTGCCGCGATCTTCGTGTGGGTCGCCGTGTTACCTGTGCTCTTGCTGAGGCGAGTGGCCGCGGCAGGGCCGGGCCCACCGCCAGAAAAACCACCGGTGCCAATAGGCTAGCCCCTGGTCGCACACTACGAAGTCATAGTGTACGCTCATCCTCGGAACATCAGAGGCTCCATCGTCGGGACTCGGGTATTGCTTCGCTGCAGTTGTGGCATGACTGTCCAGGCGGGCTTGCCCGGCGTATAATGTCGTCGCCGACAAGCCGCGGTCAGCAAGGAGGCCAGCGTGACTGCTCCAGCTTCGCAGGAATGCATTTCGTGCAGACGACCACTTCCCCCAGGGCTATTCTGTCCCTACTGCGGCGTGTTCGTGCTCGATCCGCAGGGCACGGTGGTCATGGCCAGCCGGCTCTCGCGTCTCGGCGCGGCTATTGTCAATGTGCTGCTTCAGTTCTTGACTTTGTACATTGGCTGGATCATTTGGTGGTTTATCGTCGCTCCGCGTGGCCAGAATCCGGGTAAGGCTGTCGTGGGGTTGCGAGTGATCAAGACAGATGGCCGAGCCGCGAGGACCGGCGACATGTTCGTGCGAGGATTGGTAGGCATCGTCCTGGGATTGATCCCCTTCTATCTCGACGACATATGGCTCCTTTGGGACAAGGATGCACAGACCCTACATGACAAGGTCGTCGGCACGGTAGTCGTGAACGCCCAAGGATCGGAACGGGTTGTAACGGAAGGGTCGCTCGGTGCGCCTCCGGCGGGCGTCACGGTTCCCCCAGCCTTCGCCCCACCGGTAACCCTTCCCGGCACTGCTACCTCGACGCCGCCTCCGCCCCCCACTCCCAAGCCTCCCGCCGGGGACGAGCCAGCTGAGGCGCTGAAGCGACTCAAAGATCTGCGGGAGCAGAACTTGATCACCGAGGAGGAGTACCAGGACAAGCGAAAAGCGATCCTGGATCAGCTCTGACCGCGGGCAGGTCATCGAGGTAGGGCCTCGGCCAGCACTTTGGCACCATCGACACATAGTGGCGCGGGTGTCGGTGGGCCCGACATGGCCAGGTCGGGCGTTCGGGCGTCAAGGCGGTTGAGTTGGTGGCAAACGAGTACTAGAGCAGATGAGGCCGATCCGCGCGGTTATCGCCTATCCGGCCCCCAGTGCGAGCAGGGCGGCCAAGGTCCGCTGCTGCGGGCAGGCGCGAGGGCTGGCGGCGCAGCGGGGAGAGTACTTCTAAGTCACTTTCCCAAGAAGGGGCATCCTCTTTGGAGCACCTACCTGCCGGCCCCGAGGTCGGCCTGCGGCAAAGCCGGGAGACTCCACTCCCGGCTCGGATCAGTGTGAGAAGGCAGCCGCCTGCTGGCGAACGAGGTCCACCAGGTTGCCCGTCGCGAGGTTGACATCAAAGAGGTGCAACCCCCATGTGGGCCCCAGTGTCTGACTCACCACCGGCCTCTGGTCGCCGGCGATATTTGTGGTGTCAACCTGCAGCCAAGTGGCGCTGCCGGAGCTTTCGCAGTGGGCGGTGTAGAGCCCGGGGTAGGCCACCCACGGCGTGGGTGTTAGCGGTAGTTGTAGGAGCAGCGCGCCAAGGATCCCGGGGAACGGAGCGGTCGCGAAGTAGGGCTGCAGTGCGCCTGTCCCCCCTGAAAGGGAAGCCGGGTTGACGCACAGCACCTGCAGATTGCCGTTGGCTAGCTCGTTCGCTTTCGGGCCGCTATCCACCCTGCCAAACCCGCTGTCGGGAGGCGGCTCCTGGTTGAAGCTCGAGTACGCCACCACACAGCCTGTCTGATCGGCAGACCGACAGGCCGGAATGTTCTGGAAGTCACCACCGACATCCTGACCCGCGGCGACCATCACGTTGCCACCGATCAGCAGCGCCGAGACAAGGCGGCTGCGCATGGTCGGGTCGGGGTCGATCTGAGTCGTGATGAGGTGGGTCAACATAAAGGTCCCCTGGGAGTGGGCGATGAAGACAACCCCCCGCCCGTGGTTGTAGTTGGCAAGATAGTCCTCCCACGCCGAGAGCACGTCGCCGTAGGCCAGGGCGCGGGCCTCCGGCGTGTCCGCACTCCCTGAGATGATTGCCGCGAGGGTGAACTGCCGGTACATCGGGGCGTACACCTGACACACCTGCGAGAACCGGGATGCCTGCTGGATGGCGATTGCCGTCTCTTCCGGGTCGATCTGCAGGTTGGCGTTCGGAGTTGTCTGACCGCTGACCGTCGGGTAGACGTAGAAGCAGTCGATCGGCGGGTTCTCTGCCGGAACCGCTGACTCAGTGGTGCTCGTGCCGTCGGCAGACACCACCGTGGTCTCAAGACTGCTCTCGCAGGGGTTGTCGGGGAGCCCGGGACGGCACAACCAGACCGTGTTCGACGACTCCGCTGAGGGCGACGCGGTCGTTGAGGGCGACGCGGTCGCTGAAGGTGACGCGGTCGTTGAGGGGGACACGGTCGTCGATGGGGACGAACCGCCGCAGGAGGTGGCGACCACGGTGATCAGACACAGGGTCACGCCAACCAGGATCCCTCGCCTGGCTCGTCGCCTGGTGCTCCCCCTGCCAGAACGAAAGCTCGTTCGCCAGTCCCTGCATCGTCCCATCACTGTGCCGACCTCCTCGCCCCAGGCCAGCGCCCCCATCATGGCACCAGGTCGCTAAGGCGTCAAGGCGCGCAGAACGTGCGACAGCGTCGCACACTACGAAGTCATAGTGTGTCCAGCGGCGCCTCCGCTCGATATCTCCAGGCTCTCGACCGCAGCTGCGGCATGCTGTA
>CAYGYF010000124.1:0-5006 GCA_964354065.1 uncultured Dehalococcoidia bacterium
AGACGATGGCCTGGGGGAAGCGGCGCTTGATCTCCAGGTACTGGCGGCGCAGGGGCGTGGTCATGGCGTGGGCGTAGGGCTCAGGCGGCTCATTTGGGGCTATTATACAGTGGAAGAGTGGGTTTTAGGCGACCCCAGCCTGATGGGCATTGAGAAGATGGATTCCCCTGCGGATTGAAATCCGCAGCTTTGACCGAAGCTGCGGGTTTTCCCGCCAGAGGCGGGTCCGCCTTCGGCGGAAACCCGCAGAGAGCAATCAAGTAGCTAATGGCCTTCAGGCTGGGGCATGCTGGCCGGCCCGGCTGGCTAGTCGCCTGCTTCCAGGACCCGCAGTTCGGCCCCGTAGGAGGGGTCGGGGCCGATCTCGGCGGCGGTCTGGGCGACGGCCTCTTGCACAGGCAGCCCCTCGGTGAGCAGCTTCTCCAGCAGGCCCTGAGTGGCGGCGTCCGTATGGCTGGCCGACACCTGCTTGCTCCAGCTCACGAAGGCGCTGGCGCCTTTCTCGATGAATGCTTCTGCCATTCGCTGGGAGCGAAGGCCGTCGCAGCCCATCATTATGATCAGCGTCTTGTCGAACCCGCCCCGCATGTCGTACTTGACGAAGTCCGGTACGACGCCGAAATACTCCTCGCCGCCCTCGTAGTAGTGGGACGGGCCCAGCTCCCCGAACTGCTCCTCGGGGTACTTCATGTTCCTGTAGGCTTCCCCCGTGAACAGGCTGACGTACTCCGTCTTCGCCGTCTCGCCCGTGATTGGATTACGTTCGGCGACTATGCCGGAGTGGACGCGCAGGATGATGAGATCGTAATCATGAGTCGGAAGGCTGCGGTAGAAGTCCACCGTGACCTCCTCGCCCGGGTAGTAGTCCACCGCGTATCCGGCCTGCTGCAACAGGCCGGTGGCCGATTCCACGAAGGCGGGGTTGGGCTGGGTGAGGCTGAGCTGGTCGACGATGGCAGCCGTCTTGGGCCTGGACGGGCCGGTCGTGGTCAGGCCGCTGAGCAGCAGTCCAGCGGCGAGGGCAGCAGCAAGAAGGGCGACGGCAACCAGCGCTGCCGCCGTCCGGCCCAAGCGGCGGTGCTGGGGCCGAGGCGGCCCCGCCCTGTACGAGCGCCTGTCGCGCTTGCGGCGCCTCATGGTGGACGGATTATAGCACGCAGCCCGCTACCGCAGCCAGCCCTTCGACAAGCTCAGGACAGGCGCCTCCGGGCGTACCAGCAGCCGCCGGCCGCAAGGACGAGCGCAGCCGCGGCAGCGGCACCGGCGACAAGGGCGTATGGCACCGACGAGCCGGAGCCGCCGCCGGAGCTGACCGAGGTCTCTGGGCCACCGGGGAGGAGTTCGGTTATGCCGCCGACGGAAGGAGGTCTGGTATCGTGGTTGGCTTCTACCAAATTGTACAGTAGCGTCCCCGCGACAGGATCGTCATAGAGGGGGAGGCAGAGGGGGCTGGGGTGCAAGTAGACCGTGTCGGGCGGGACGAATTCGATCGGTGGGGCGGCATCTATCCTCAGCGCAGTGTGGTTGTAGACAGGCCCACCTGGAACGCCGGCAACCTCAAAGAACACATCGAAGAAGCTCTCCGCCAGCGCCGGGTCCGCTGGTTGCTCCGCGACGGCACCAAACGTATTGGGGACAGCGGGATTGATACCGGGTGTGTTGACGCCCACCCTTAGGGTAACCCCACCGCCGGTCAGTGTCATGCTGACGATCTCGGTATCGATGACATCGAGGTGGCCGTCAACGGGGCGCGTACCCGGGAAGTTGGTTGAGTCGTCCAACGGGCTGCTTCGGTCGATATCCACGGGCCCCCGGAGGACAAGGCTCAGATCCTCCACACAATCAAGGTCAATGTCGATCCCAACTAGTGCGCCGGTGTCGGGCATGTTATCCGTCCCAGCAGGGCACGTGTCGACCCAGTGATTGCCCGGACCACATGCTTGGGCCGAGGCACGGTTTGTGGTGAGCGAGGTCAGCACCACCGCCAGTGCGATCACGCCCATCGCCAGCAGAATCAATGGTAGCCTTTTCATGGACGACCCCCTTCAAAACAAATAGGGCTCGTCACCCGGTTGGGACAACCAGCCCTGGTTTTTGCGCCGCCTGGTGAGATTGCCCGCTCGTCACCGCACCGCACCCCCTGCGTGCGTCCATTATGCTCGCGCGGGGGAAAATGTCAAGTGGGCTGGCGGGCAAAAAAGCGGGTCTAGGGGCAGCTAGCGACATCCTTGGCCGCTGAGCGCTCGAAGGCATAGGCCACCTCGATGGCGTCGGGGGCCACCTCGCGGCAGGCGTCGCACCTGATGCACAGCCCCTGGTCGATGCTGTAGCGCCCGTCCTGGGCGACGATGGCGGCCGTGGGGCAGATGGCCGCTGCCTCCCCGACCAGGTCGGGGGGACTGTCGCCGACGATGTCGTAGCGGATGAGGCCGGGGCAGACCCGCGCCGGGCAGCGCTTGTGCTCGATGTGCTCCTGAACCTCGGCGGCGAAGGCGTCCAGGATGTTCATGACGGCGGTGGGAGCGGCCTGGCCGTGGCCGCAGTTGGCATTGCGCATGGCGTCGGCCAGCAGGCGCAGCAGGCCGATGTCCGAGGGCCGGCCGCCGCCCCTGGCGATGCGCCTC
Source organism: uncultured Dehalococcoidia bacterium (assembly GCA_964354065.1). Classification (GTDB taxonomy): domain Bacteria; phylum Chloroflexota; class Dehalococcoidia; order SM23-28-2; family SM23-28-2; genus JAUYDU01. Next base: position 2,625 of record CAYGYF010000124.1, read on the forward strand.
AGGATCTCCACCATCCGCTGGGTGCCGCGGCGACAGGTGGTGCAGCGGCCGCAGGACTCGTCCTCGGCGAACCACTCGAAGCACAGGCAGAGGTCGATGACGCAGTTGGAGTCGTCCAGGATCACCAGGCCGCCGCCGCCCATGCTGGCACCCAGCTCGCGGAAGGGCTCCGGCTCCAGGGCGATGTCCACGTGGTCGGCGTGGATGATGCCGCTCAGGGGGCCGCCGGGCTGGATGGCCTTGAGGGAGCGCCCGGCGGGGGGGCCGCCGCCCGCCTCGTAGACCAGCCGCCGCAGGGGTGTGCCGAAGGGCACCTCGACGACGCCCACCCGCTGGATGCGGCCGGACAGGCTGAACATCTTGGTGCCCTTGTTCCTCTCGCTGCCTGCGGAGATGTACCAGGGCGCCCCGTGACGGAGGATGAGGGTGACGCTGGCATAGGTCTCGACGTTGTTGACATTGGTGGGTTTGGCGTACACGCCCGCCTGAGCGGGATAGGGCGGGCGGATCTTGGGCATGCCGCGGGCGTCCTCGATGGAGGCGAGGAGGCCCGTCTCCTCGCCGCAGACGTAGCTGCCGGCCCCGCGCACGACCTCCATATCGTAGGAGAAGGCGCTGCCGAGGATATTCTGGCCCAGGAGGCCGCGCTCCCGCGCCTGGCGCAGGGCCAGCTTCATCCGCTCGGCGCACAGGGGGTATTCGTCGCGAAGGTAGATGTAGCCGTAGCTGGCGCCCGTGGCGTAGCCGCCGATGAGCATCCCTTCGATGAGAGAGTGAGGGTCGCTCTCCATGAGGTTGCGGTTGACGAAGGCGCCGGGGTCGCCCTCGTCGGCGTTGCCGATCAGGTACTTGGGCTCGACCTTGGCCCCGCGCAGGAACTCCCACTTGCGGCCGGTGGGGAAAGCGGCGCCGCCGCGGCCCCACAGGCCAGCCTCCGACACCTGCTTGATGACGTCCTCGGGGGACATGCTCAGCGCCCTGGCCAGCCCCTCGTAGCCGCCGCGGGCGATGTAGTGGTCGATGCTGGCGGGCTCGATGACGCCGCAGTTGGCCATCAGGCGGCGCTCCTGGAGGGCCAGGAAATCGAGCGACGACAGGGGCGGCAGGTTGTCCAGGGGCTGGGGCGAGAGGGTGGCGAGGGCGAGCTCCCGGCCCTGCCCCGGGCCGGAGGAGCCGCCCTGGTCCAGCGCCTCCTCGACAAGCTGGGATGCGCGGTCGGCGGTCACCCGCTGGTAGAGGACGCGGGAGCCGTTGGGTTTGGCGATCTCCACCAGCGGCTCGGCGAAGCAGAGGCCCCAGCAGCCGACGACAGCGACATCGGCGTCCAGGCCGCGGCGGGAGACCTCCTGGCGGATCGCCGCCAGCGTCTCGTCGGCTCCCAGGGCGCGGCTACAGGTAGCGATGCCGACGGCGATGCGGGGCCGCACAGGGTTCTCGACGGCCCGCCAGGCCTCCTCGGCCTTCTGGCGCAGTTCCTGGTACGTTGGCATGGAGTTCCGTTCGTAGCTGCAGGCCTTCAGGCCTGCTCTTGGCAGGGCTAATGGTCATCAAGAATTTAATTGCTCTCTGCGGGTTTCCGCCGAAGGCGGACCCGCCTCTGGCGGGAAAACCCGCAGCTTCGAGCCAAGCTGCGGATTTCAATCCGCAGGGAAATCTATTTTGTTTAAGGCCTTCAGGCCTGCTCTTGGCAGGGCTAAAGCCCTGCAGCTACTGCGCCTCTCCTTTCGCTTTCAGTTCCCTGGCCAGTCTGATGGCCTCGCCGACGCTGAGGGGCCCGCGGTAGCCGCCGTCGAGGCGAAGCAGAGGGGCCAGGGCGCAGGTGCCGTCGCACTGGACGAGGCGGAAGCCAACGCCGTTATCGGCGGTGCTCTCGCCCAGGCTGATGCCCAGAACGGCCTCCAGGGCGCGGCGGATGTTGTCCGAGCCCTTGAGGCGGCAGGCCGGCCCGCTGCACCAGCCGATGCTCACCTGGGGCGGCGGCTGGCTGCGAGTCTCCGAATAGAAGCTGATGGCGCCGAATACCTTGGCCGGAGTGGTGTCCAGCCTGGCCGCCAGAAGGGGGATGGCCGCGGGCGGGACGTACCCGTAGGCCGCCTGGATGCGATGGATGGCAGCCAGGAGGCCGGCGTTGTTGGGCTTGACGTCGGCCAGGAGCGACTCCAGGTCTGGCGGGGCGTTGGTGGTATCCATCGATTCTGTGACTTCTTTCACTAATGATAAACCGCCACTAATGATAAACCGCCGTCCCCGTTCGTTCAAGGTCGGAGGCGGCCAGGGCCGCCACCTGCTCGCCCAGGCGGATGCTGTAGTTCTGGCCGCGGTCCTCAGGGTAGATCTGGGTCATGTTGGCCAGGTACAGCCCCTCGATGGGCGTGCGGGGCT
>CAYGYF010000125.1:0-4989 GCA_964354065.1 uncultured Dehalococcoidia bacterium
GTGGCTGCCGGCGGCCTGGCGACCAATGCCTTCGTGGTGACCAACACAGCGGCGGCCGCGGGCGCCCTCACCTGGATGGCGATGAGCTGGTGGCTGACAGGTAAGCCCAGCGTAGTGGGCGCCGCCTCGGGCGCGGTGGCTGGGCTGGCGGCCATCACCCCCGCCTCCGGCTTTGTCAACGCCATGCCGGCCATCCTCATCGGCATCGGCGCCGGCTTCTTCTGCTACCTGGCTGTGCGGCTGCGCGGCACCCTCAAGTTCGATGACGCCCTGGATGTCTTCGGCGTCCACGGCGTGAGCGGCACCTGGGGCGTGCTGGCCACCGGCATCTTCGCCACGGCAGCCGTCACCGGTGGCGTCGGCGGCCTCATCGACGGCAACGCTGACCAGGTGCTCAAGCAATTGGCGGCCATCGGCGCCACCTGGGGCTATTCCTTCGTCACCACCTTCGTTATCCTGAAGGTGCTCGACCTCATCATGGGCCTGCGCGTCTCCCCAGAAGAGGAGATCATGGGCGTGGACGTTTCCCAGCACGGCGAGCGGGCCTACGCTGAGTGGGACGGCGGAGTGGGCGCTGTGGCAGTCGCCGTCGTGTCCCCGGAGCCCGTCTCCGACCCCTTTGTGCGCAGTGCGCCCCGCGAAGAACAGCGAGGCCATCCGGCCCGAGAAGTCGTCTCCGGTGGGGGCACCTCTTAAAGGAGCTTGGCATGAACAAAGTGGAAGCGATCATCCGCCCCGAAAAGCTGGATGCGGTAAAGGACGCCCTGGCCGGGGCAGGATTTGTGGGCTTGAATGTGGTTCACGTAACGGGACGCGGCGCTCAGAAAGGCATCGTGCACGCCGGCCGCGGCGGTCAGACGTACACCGTCGATATGCTCCCCAAGGTCAAGGTGGAAGTGGTGGTGCGAAATGCTGATACCGAGAGAGCGGTGCAACTCATCGTGGAGGCCGCCCGCACCGGCAACATCGGCGACGGCAAGATCTTCGTCATCCCAGTCGCCGATGCCATCCGCGTGCGCACCGGCGAGCGGGGCGAGGTGGTGGTATGAGCGGGCGAACCACCGCCGACTGAAGCCTGCTCACCAACGGTGAACCACGGCTAGAAAGCGGCCTCGCATTTAATCAAAACGTAACACGTCAATCCGCCCACAGCGATTAGCATTTTCTATAATAAACTCGGCCCTTATCGGGCTGAGGCAAAGGAGGTAGCCAGAGTTGACCCCACAAGAGGCGGAGAAGGTCTTCGAACTGATCAAGGCCAATAACATCCAGATCATCGACCTCAAGTTCAACGATCTGCCCGGCCTGTGGCAGCACTTCTCCATGCCCATCACCGAGCTCACGGAGATGGACGACCTGACCCAGAGCATCTGGGTGGAGGGCGTGGGCTTCGACGGCTCCAGCATCCGCGGCTTCCAGAAGATTCAGGAGAGCGACATGATCCTCCTGCCGGATCCGGCCACGGCCCGCCTGGACCCCGCCTGCGAAATGCCCACCCTGAGCCTCATCTGCGACATCTACGACCCCCTCACCCAGCAGCCCTACACTCGCGACCCTCGCTACATTGCCAAGAAGGCCGAGCAGTACCTCAAGTCCACCGGCGTCGCCGACACCAGCTTCTGGGGGCCCGAGCTGGAGTTCTTCGTCTTCGACGATGTCCGCTTTGACCAGGCCGAGCAGTACGGCTTCTACTACATCGACTCCGTCGAGGGCGAGTGGAACAGCGGCCGCGACGAGAAACCCAACCTGGGCTATAAGCCCCGCTTCAAGGAAGGCTACTTCCCCGTGCCGCCCCACGATTCCATGCAGGACCTACGCAGCGAGATGATCCTCACCATGATCAACGTGGGCATCCCTATCGAAGTCCACCACCACGAGGTGGCCACCGCCGGCCAGGGCGAGATCGACATGAAGTTCGATAGCCTGACCGACATGGCCGACAAGGTAATGTGGTACAAGTACATCGTCAAGAACATCGCCCGCAAGCACGGCAAGGTGGCCACCTTCATGCCCAAGCCGCTGTTCGGCGACAACGGCTCGGGCATGCACGTCCACCAGAGCTTGTGGAAAAACAGCACCAACGTCTTCTACGACCCCGAGGGCTACGCCCTGATCAGTGAGACGGCCCGCTACTACATCGGCGGCCTCCTTAAGCACTCGCCAGCCCTCATGGCCCTCTGTGCTCCTACCACCAACTCCTACAAGCGGCTGGTGCCCGGCTACGAGGCCCCAGTGAACCTGGTGTACTCGGCCCGCAACCGCAGCGCCGCTGTACGCATACCGGTGTACACCGCCAACCCCAAAACCAAGCGCCTGGAGTACCGCCCGCCCGACGGCTCCTGCAACCCCTATCTGGCCTTCTCGGCCATGCTCATGGCCGGCCTGGACGGGGTCGAGAACCAGATCGACCCAGGCCCCCCGCTGGACAAGAACACTTACGACTTGACCCCCAAAGAGCAGGAGGCCATCGCCACCGTCCCCGGCTCCCTCGACGAGGCTCTCCGCGCCTTAGAGGACGACCACAGTTTCCTCCTCAAGGGCGGGGTGTTCAGCAGCGATGTCCTCGACGTGTGGGTGGACTACAAGAGAGAGAGCGAGATCGACCCGGTGCGCCTGCGCCCCCACCCCTGGGAGTTCTACCTCTACTTCGACGTTTAGCCAGCCACCATGACAGGCTGGGGGGCCCGGGAGGGACCATCCCTCCCGGGCCTTTGCCTTAGATAGCAGCGATTAGTCGGCCCCCTGGCTGTCCGACGACGCACGACGCCCCCGATCTATTACGTCGGCGGAGTGGCCCACGACGAGTATTAACCGTTCCTTAACCTTCCGTTCACCGCTCCGCGCCTCCTATTTACTCCAATGTCTACTTGGCTGTGGCATGCTAACAATAGCCCTGAGCACGGGAGCCCGCGTGAAGTGGACGGAACGACGGCACTGTTCAGCGCGCTTCGCCATCGCGCTCAAAGCTGCCCCCTCCGCCCAACCGCGCGGGCCCTCCCCAGGAGGCCTCCATGGCCATTCGGTGTGGCGCGCTGGTGGCGGCTCTACTCGTCCTTGTCCTCATGGCATCGCCACCTTCTACCGCAGGATCCACCAACCATGCCAGCCCCATGGTCTACCTCCTCTACTTTCGGGCCCAGGACGATCCCCTGGACAGCGCTCTCGCCCTGGCGTTCGAACGGGGCCTGGAAGACGTGCGCCGTTGGTACGGCCAGCAAGCGGGCATGACTTTCCGCCGAAGCGCTCTGGTGGAGGTAGTCGGCCAAGAAACGGTGGCCCAGTACTGCGCCCGTCTCCCTTGTCAGCCTACGAGCGATTCGGCACCCCTGTTTCGGGCGCTGGTGGACGAGCTCAGCCAGCGAGGCCACGTGAACCGCGAAGACCCCGATTCAGTCTACGTCATCGCCGTGCAGACCTACGAGCTGAGCTCCACCATGGGCGATCCGGGGGGAGCCTGGTACACCGGCGAGGGCGGTGGCGTGGCTACCTTGGCCCGCCGCGAGCTGGAAGACATAGCGCAGCCCTGCCAGAGCGACTGCTTTGCCAGGAACAGAGCCCTGGGAATGCTGGCCCACGAGCTCGGCCACGCCTTCAATCTGCCCCATCCCCACGAAGATCTGTACTCCCAGGGGCGCGACCCCTGCGATGACCACTGCTCCCAGACCATAATGTGGGTCTACTCCAAGTACCCCGACGTCGGCTTTCTGGACACCCCCGAGCACCCGGAGATGGAGGCACTGAGGGGCAGCCCCTTCTTTGGTCTGAAGGTGGAAGCCGTCGATCTCCAGCTCGGCTGGAACCTCGTGTCCCTCCCCCTTCGTCCACAGCCCGCCGTCCCCCTTTCTGTGCTATCGGCCCTAGAAGAAGACTACGATGCCGTCTACGGCTGGAACGCCGAGGAGCAGTCGTGGCTCTCCTATTCTCCCCAGCACAGCGGCACCCTCGACCGCCTGGAAGAGAGCATGGGCTTCTGGGTGCGCGCGAAGACGACAAAGACCTTCCTTGTGGTCGGAGAGCCGGTCGGTCCCGTCCAGATTCCCCTAGTACAAGGCTGGAATCTCATCGGATACCCCTCACAGCGATCCCTATCCCCACAGGAGGCCCTGGACTCTGTCAAAGGCAACTATGACATCGTCTACGGCTGGAACCCCTCGGACGGAGGAACGTGGCTGACCTATCTGCCGGGCCTGCCTTACGGCACCCTCACGGAGATGAGCCTCGGCCATGCCTACTGGATCCACGTCACGCGTGAGAGCGTCCTCACCATCGACTAGCCTGCCCCAGAACCAGGCCGGGGCCGAGCAGCGGCCGGGGAGGGCTTGGCCTCCTCGGGCCTCTTGCGTTAAGATGGTGCCACCACTGGGGAGGGTGACATCATGAACGAGAAGGAAAGCAGAGAATACGTCCTCCAGATGGCCAGGGAGCAGGATGTCAAGTTCATCCGCCTCTGGTTCACCGACATCCTCGGCAACCTCAAGAGCGTGGCCATCACTGTGGAGAGCCTGGAGCAAGCCCTGGAAGAGGGGATGGGGTTCGACGGCTCCTCCATCGAGGGGTTCGCCCGCATCGACGAGAGCGACATGATAGCCATGCCTGACCCCACTACCTTCGTCATCCTCCCCTGGCGCCCCCAGGAGAAGCGGGTGGCCCGCATGGTCTGCGACATCCTCCAGCCCGACGGTAGCCCCTTTGAGGGGGACCCCCGCTACATCCTCAAGCGCAACCTCAAGCGGGCCGCTGACCTGGGCTTCACCTTCTACGTTGGGCCGGAGCTGGAGTACTTCTACTTCGCCAACTCAGACGGCATCACGACCCTGGATCGAGGCGGCTACTTCGACCTCACGCCCCTGGACGCCGCCACCGACCTGCGCCGGGAGACGGTCCTCGCCCTGGAGGAGATGGGCATCGCCGTGGAGGCCAGCCACCATGAGGTCGCCCCCAGTCAGCACGAGATCGACCTGCGCTACACCGACGCCCTCACCATGGCCG
>CAYGYF010000126.1:0-4978 GCA_964354065.1 uncultured Dehalococcoidia bacterium
ATGGCGCAGCTTTGGCGAACCGGCCTGCCGTTTGATCGCAACGGACTAGAAACGCTCCAGCGGGAGCTAACGCTCCAACATCGGACGCGAGGGGAGGAGTTTCTGGTTGCTTTGGATCAGGCATTGCCGGAAGACAAGAAACTGCCGAGGTTTGCTGATGGACGTCTAAACACCAACGCCAAGGCCACTGGAACAGCACGTGGTGGGGATCGGGTTGAGGCGGGCTTCAACCTGAACAGCCCCAAGCAGTTGCTGGATGTCTTTACTGCATTACTTGGTAATGCACCGGTGACGGCAGAAGGAAAACCCAGTGCCAGCAAGCTGGTGTTGCGTGAGTACGTGGCTGATCATCCCGTGGTTGCGGATTACCTGGCGTGGAAGCGGATCGAGAAGCGGCGCCAGATGGTCGAGTCGCTGCTGAAGCACCTGGGTGCCAGTGGCTACATCAAGGCTAGTTATCTCCAGTTGGGGGCCGACACAGGTCGCATGAGCTGCATGAGCCCCAACCTGCAGCAAATTCCAAGAGATTCAAGGTTTAGGGAGTGCGTCAAGGCGCCAGACGGGTGGAGACTGGTAGTGGCGGATTACGCGCAGATGGAGTTACGGCTGGCGGCAGCCGAAGCTCAGGACGAGCTGATGATCCAGGCGTTCCAGGCTGGGACGGACTTGCACACACTGACAGCGATGCAGATTTATGGCGTTTCAGAAGATGAAGTCACAAAAGATCAGCGCCAGGTCAGTAAATCGGCTAACTTCGGATTGTTGTACGGAAGTGGGGCAAAAGGACTCAGAAACTATGCAGCTGGCATGGGCATACAAATGGATATTACTGAAGCGGAAAATGTTAGGAAAAAGTTCCACGCTGCATATAAAGGGATCAGCAAGTGGCAGCGTGGTAATGCTGACGCTGCTAATGCGGCTAAAGGAAATGCCGCGATCAAGATTCGTCACTCCGGGTTGCGGAGGCTTCTTTATGGCGATCACAACTCGCTCACGATTCGCTGCAACACTCCGATCCAAGGGGCTGGTGCGGCGGTGCTTAAGCGCACGCTCGGTAAGTTGTGGCCGCTGCTCCAGGCAGATGGGGAGGAAGTTGTGCGCCTAGCTGGCGTGGTACACGACGAAATTATCTTGCTGGTCAGGGAAGAACATGCCGAAATTTGGGCGCACCAGTTGAAGGCAACGATGGAAGAGGCCGAAGCTGAGTGGTTGGATGATGTGCCGCCGCTTGCAGATGCCAATATCGGCATGACTTGGGCGGAGGCAAAATGAAGTACGCACCTTGTACTTACGTGGCGTTGTTGCGGACGCCTGGCGGGTTGCTGCAAAAAGCCACGATCATGGCGGACAGCATGACCCATGCGCACCACACCATTCGGGAGTTGTGGCCGGGTTTGCGAATGGTCAGACTGACCAAGGAAGGTGACTGGTGACGTAGTGCCAAAGACTGGCCGGGAATTGGTGCTCCAGTGGCTCTATGACGAGATCAAGCGGGCAAAAACCGCTGATCTCCATAGGGCTGCTGCCTTTTTGGAGTGGGCACGTGGTATCCGGTCTGGCTGTGCCAAGCAAAGGGGTGGGGCGCGGATGGCGCAGGCCAATGGCTGGCGCAAGTACGTGGACGCCCCAGTGCGTTGGTAGTGCTATTGTGTAGCAGAGTAGACGGTTTGTTATGCCACTGCAGCATGGACGGAAGCTGTATTGCCAGCTGCTGGTAGATCAGCATCGGTATCAGTTGCTGGAGCGGTTGGCCGCAAAGGAAGGCAAGCGCACAACGGCCCTGATGCGGGAGATGGTGTACACCATGCTTGAGAAAGCTGTGTCGGTGTCGGACTACAAGGCGGCTGAAGCGGCGGATCGTTCAGCATGGGCAGACTCGGTAAAGCGGCGGGTAGAAGGACGCCAGCGCTCCAAGCAAGAGACGCAAGTAGACGCATGAGACTCAGTTGTAAATCGTTGTAAGTCTGACCTGGGGTGGGATTGGCGGTTAGGCTTGCACAGTAGTTTCGCGGGAGTTCCGTGACGCGCTTTGTTCTGAAGGTTGGGTCCCAGTTCGTTACGGCGGTTTATAAGCCAAACGAATGGATTGGTTTTACTCAGAATCCTGATGACGCTTGTTCTTGGCTTACTTACGAGCGGGCTGTCAGTGCTGCTCGAATTGTTTGTCGGCGCTGCAATAGCGAGGTTTTTGTGCACGCGGTTGAAGAGCCGGCCTACCCGAAAAGTTGGAGCGCCAGTCGTGCAGGACGCTAAAAAGCTTGGCTACTTTGAGTTGCAGATCTGGTTGCCAGGGCAGGGACCGCTGCGGGATATGATCCGCGCAGAGTCCTTGAGGCAGGCGCTAGCCTTTGCCCGGAACCGCTATCCAGGTTGCTTGGTGGAAGTTCCAGAGACGCCAGCTAAACTCAGGCCGCTGTCCAAGTCGTACAACGGCGCTGAAAGCGAGCGCCAGCGAAAACTTAAGGCATTCAAAAATGAAAGAAACTGAACAGGCTGTGCTGGAAATTAAAAGGCAAGATGCCCGGCACAGGTTTTTGGAAAAGTTGTTTTTTATGGATGGGCGTGACAACCCCGAACATCCGTACCATGCCACGTACACCGGGTTGTATATGCAGTACGTAGAGAAGCTCGAAAAGGATTAAGCCGAGTCGCGATCGAGGCCGCACATTTCGGACAGATTGTTGGCGGCCTCCTTTATTGCCCACCGCGATTTTGTGCGCTCCATGTGGTATAGCGTGTTAAGCAGCAAGGCTGCCTCGAACAGGCCGTTCCAGTCTTTTTCGGTGTAACGCTGCCTGAGCCAGCGGTCGTGCTTCGCTTGGTCGAAGGCGTTTTCGGGCGTTTGCTCCAGTGGGTTCATGGTCACATCGGGCGGATTTTGAGGTACCAGCCGCTGTCGGGACCGTCAACGAGCCAGCGCGGGAGCCAGTTTTTGCGGGAGTATGCCACGCCGGCACCTCCTTTGTTGCTTGTATAGCCACCATTCACCAAATCGGCATCGCCGTTTGGGTCGTTATGCAGGAAATGCGTCGGGGTAAAGCCGATAACGACGCTCCAGTGGCCTGATCCAGTCGGTTTGTTGACTGGGCCGCGATGAAGCCAGCCCACTGGGGTGGGATAGCCCATGCGGATTTCGGCTTCTAGGTCGGAAGCCGTGCCCTCTTGCTCGAACGTGGCGCGGAGTCCTAGCTCTTTCAGTGCGGCAAGCTGGGCGTGTACGTTTGTACTATCCCCGTATTTGCGGCGGATGATGTTGTAAGCGTCGTCGTTGCCGATCTTTTTCCAGTAGCGGGCCACCATGGCGCAGCTGGAGCTGAAACACTCGCGGTAACCTGTGCCGCTTTTGTTGTCCAGCTGGTACTCGTAGGGGACTTTGAGGATAGATTCGTTGGTTTTTGTTACTTTTTCGGCTTGAGCGTTGATTACCGATACCAGCTTGTTTCCGTACTCTGGGTCGGTAGCGTAACCTTCTTTTTGCAGCCACTGGGCGGCATCTTCGATGCTAGTGGCGTTGTTGCAACCTCTATACGTTTTGTAATCTTTGTACCAGCGATCGACCAGGCAGCAGACGGCGGTTTGGATGTCTGGGAATTGCAGGAAGGAGTCGCAAATTGTGATCCACTGGCCGTTGATAAATTCTTGCGTGGTGCTAGTTGCGCCATCGCCTTTTAGGCCGAAGAAGTTGTTGCGGCCTGTTACAAGTTTGCCCCAGCTAGATTCGAGGGCCCATTGGGCGGCAACCAGTTCTGGGTATTTGGCGCCGGCGATGCGGCCGGCCATCACAATGCCGTCCCAGTTGTTTTCGATCGGGGGTTGCTTGCCGGCCTGGCTCCAGGTCCTGAACCAAGGCTGGCTGCGGCTAAGCAGCTTTGGGTCGGCTTTGTTAATCGCTTCCTCCAGCTCGGCCAGGGCCGCCATTTGGTGGGGAAGTGATCGGTAGAACCGAGCTAGGTCGAGCAGGCGGATGTTGCTTGTCATTCGCGTTTCCAGGGCGCGTGGATCGAAATGGGTCCGCCGAGCTTCTGGGATTCGCCGGTTTGCAGCTCGGTGTCTATAGGGTGTTCAACGACGGTGGGCAATGGAATAGCCGGAGGCTGACTAGCGTGCCAGGCAGCCTCGGCGTGGTCGAGTTTGGCGGATAGTTCCGCGTCGAATTGCCGTTTGCGAATAGCGAATGGAGTCAGCGCTTTTTTGCTTTCAGCAGGTTCAACACCTGGAAGAGAAGTTGCACAATGCTGTTGCTCTTCAGTGGAGACAGCGCGATCAGTTCGCTGGTGGCAGCCACGACGATCCAGAAGGCGGGGTGGTTTAGGAAGTCCATGGGGATAGGACGTTTTGTGTAAGTCTAGCGTTAGGTATGCTAGGTAGCTCGTCTGTGCTGTTTTCCTCGCTACCGTTTAGCTAGTCGAAGCCCCGTGTGGACTACATCGACGAGCAGCACGGCTTTGTGAGTAAACGCGAGGCTAAGGCCCGGTTTCGTGAACAAATCCTTAAGGGCTGGGACTATAGATGTGCGTACTGCAGAGAACATCTGGGCAAGAATGGCACGCTTGACCACGTGCGTCCCAAGTCAAAAGGCGGTGAGACAAATTTGAGTAATTTGATCGCTTGTTGTTTTTCCTGTAATACAAAAAAGTCGAGTAATGACTGGAAAGAATGGTTTAGGGCCCAGGAGTTTTGGGAGCCGCATCTTGAAGATGCGATTAACTGGTGGGTCAGCTAGGCAGGCGATTGTCGGGTAGCCAGCCCCAGTTTTCGGCATACATGTAGGCCACGTATTCGTCTTCGCAGTAACGGCACATGCTGTTACGGCAGACGCGGTAATACGTGTTGCCCCAGTCGTTTTCGAGGCGGTCGATCGTAAAGCCTTGCCCGATGTCACGGGAATCGACGACGCCGCTCACAAGTCTTCAGCAACGGGGACGTGCTTCAAGCATAGTTACCCGTTGCTCCACGCCATTAAGACGCGAGAAAGTTT
>CAYGYF010000127.1:0-2675 GCA_964354065.1 uncultured Dehalococcoidia bacterium
AATGGCATCGCAGCAGGAAAGAAAAATATGCTGTCTTCCGTGATGATACTCCGACCGATAGGTTCGTTGTTTACAAGTCCGCTTGGAGATCGTATCGTGACCATTCGAAGCTCTTAGTTTCTGCCCGGTACCGACACCTCACAAAACTAAAACGAACCCAATATAAACGATGGGCAAGAGGATTGAAGAAAGCAGGATATGCCACCGCTCCTCACTATGCCACAGCACTAATCAACATCATTGAAACTTATGACCTTGACAAGTACGACAGATGAGACCAATACAAATAGAAAAATCGTTCACACAGCATAACATACAGAACTTTCTTAATGAAGCTGCAAAGTATAAACCACTCACACCTGAGCAGGAGATTACAGCAACACCCGAACAACTTGTCAAACACAGCATGCTTTTTGTTGTAAGTGTCGCAAAGCAGTACGGAGGTAGATCAAGTGACTTAAAAGATTTAATCCAGGAAGGAATGATTGGATTGATTAAGGCATCTGAGAGATACGATGCAACCAAAGGCTTCAAGTTTATCTCTTATGCTGTATGGTATATTCAGCAAGCCATCATGTCTTACCTTCGTAACACTCGAAATATTATCAGAATATCGGAGCAACAAACCATTGCAAATAATAAAATACTTCATCTGATTGACACGCATTCAGAAGAAGAGATTAAAAGCAAGCTGAATATTACCGATAGCGTATTTAGAAACTTTATTCATAAGCCATCAACGGAGTCAATGGATGAACCGATTGGCGAAGATGATGAGTATGAAAAACAATATGTTTCTGATGATAACTTTTTGGACTCTTATGAGAACAAAGACATGGCTGACCGTATCAAAATACTGATGGAACAGCTGTCATTTAAGGAGCAGCACATAATTTACCAGGTTTACCTTATACCCTTTCCAAAAACATGGACAGAACTTGCAAGCGAGATGAATATGTCATTACAAGGAGTTAAATACATGCATGAAAGAGCCTTGAAAAAACTTAAACTAAAAACCTCCGCTCCCGACCTGTAAGCTCTACCAGGATTCGCTCAGAGATACAATACTTCGCAGACAGTTCTTTTATTGTCTGCGTTTTTGTTTTTGTGCCTATGCTGTCGTAAAACTCGCAGATGGCACAATACTGCAATACTCTGCGCTCTGTAACGATGCCCGATTCAATGAGCATATCAGATAGCGTTTCGGGCGTGATGTTATCCATCTGCTCGATGCGCTCTGCCAGTCTTCGGGCAAACTCTTTTTTAATATTATCCATGTACTCCATAAAATTCATAGGTTTCAATTGCATCCATTACTTTTCGGAATACTTTACCTCTGCATGATGCGCAGTTGTCTTCCATAATGACATTGGATGTAAAAAGATATTCGTTGTAAATCTCAAACAGATACCTTGTACGGTCATCACCTTGCGGCAATCCTCTTGGTAGTTCCAACATCCAATTCTTTAACTGAATAAGTTCTTCCCTATGCTCTTCGGGAATGTTGTAAGCTTTGTTTCTCATATTGCTAATAAGATTAGTGCTGCCAAAAATCCTGTACCAGTACCGATGCCGATAAGCTTCCAGGTCTTTTTTCTGCGAGTTTCTTTTGCAAGCTTTTTCTGTATGTCTTTGTGGACTATGGCATCTCGATTACAGCTCTCAATAATCTGCTTGTAACCCGATATCTCAAGTTCCATTGTCTGCAATCTTCTATCCTGCAGTACATTCAGTTTTTGTGACTTGCTGAGTATAGAATAGCAGCTATCAAGTACCGTTTCAGATTCTTTTACTACTGCTTTGTAGTGCTTCAAGCTATCAAAACGTGAAGCAACCAACTCCATAAAGGTACGAGTGACAATAAATCCATCGGGATGTGGCTTAATTTGACAGAACCCTGGCAACCAAAGCAGAATCGCTAAGGCTGTGATAAGGTATTGGCGGTGCAGGTGGAACATTGATATTTATTTTGATGTTTTTAATCTGTCTTTTCACATCTTCAGTCTGATCGGATAGCACTTTTTGCAAGGTATCAATCTCTTCTGTCAGCTTCTCACGATCTTTCTGCAAAGATACAATACTTTGTAATACCGAATCTCTAAAATTGCGCTCATTTTTTAGCAATTGCTTGTGAAAATTGGTAGTGCTGTCATAAAACAAGTACAACAGCACCCCAACCAAACTTACAAAAACTAAAATGAGCAGTAAAATTATATTGTTTTTCATCGTAGTGTTACCTTTTTTCTGATGCGCTCACCTTCTCTTGTATCTCTGTGCAGCTCATCTGTTACCAAATATACTTTGCTGTCCATTACTTGACCACTTATCGCAGCAGTACGGTCATTAAACGCTCTCAGAGTGCTATTACCTATGCCACCGACATTTGGCGCACCGAGCAAACCACCATCAGCGAACCCTGGAATCCTCGCAGCACTCAGCACAGGTCTGAGCATCTTTGTCTGTTTGGCATTTAGGAAGGTTTCTCCTACCCGGGCAGCTACCAATACATTGTCACCTTTGCTTGTCTGTGGTATGTTCTGCACACCAACAACCTTACCACCACTATCGGGAAGGCCAACAGGAACAACCGCACCACCATCCGCTAATGGCTGAGCAAGAATACCTGCTGTCTGTATTGCGCTCTGTGCTGTTGCCAAAACTATTGCAGGAATATT
>CAYGYF010000127.1:2775-4976 GCA_964354065.1 uncultured Dehalococcoidia bacterium
TTCAGCGTTTCTTCGTTTTCGAGTTCACGCATATTGTTCACCTCTTCGATGTAGCTGAGTTCATCAAACATCTGTCTATCTCGCAGTTCTTTCATCTTCTCGATGTTCTTTTCTGCATCCTCAATCTCTTCCTTCCGATAGGTATTGTTAATCTCCTTCTGCTTGTTAACCTTGTTCTGCTCAATCTGCGTTTCAATCTCTGCCTGTATCTTTTTGACTTCTGCAAGTTGTTTAGCATTTTCCTCTTGTACTTTTAAAAGTTCTTTCGATGCCTTGCCAAATGTCGCAGCAAGTTCTTTCTCACGTTCTTCCTGTGCGAGCTTCAAGTCATCGTACTGCTTTTTGAGTGCAGCAAGTTGCGCCTGAGTACTTAACTCAAGTTCTTTCAACTCACGTTCTCTGTTGTCCTTTACGTTCTTAACAAGTTCTTCCTGGAGTCTGACATTCAGTTCCAGCAATAACGCTGCTTTTGCTCTTGCTTGTTTTTCTTCATCCTCAGCATATTTCTTACGATCCTCAGCGAGTTTCTTAGCTGCTTCTGCGGCTGATTGTCTTTGTGCGTTTTGCGCTTCGACATCTACCTTTTTAACCCTTGCTGCTGCTGCTTTAGCATCCTTCTCACGTTGCGCATCAGCTTTCTTTTTACTTTCATTATAGGCTTGATTAAACGCATCAAACATGGTCATGCTATCAGCGTTCACAGCATCACGCTGTTTTTTCAAGTCATCGATGGCAGCTTGAACATTGGCACCGAACGCTCCTTGAATTCTCTTTGCTGCAATCTGAGCATCAAGATACAATGTTTGGAAAAAGTTTACAAAGTTAGTGCCGAGCTGTTTAATTGCGGCAACAACCCCAGCAAAGACAGATGGTAAGTTCATAAATGATTCATTAGCTTTTGCTATGCCATCACTTATTGACTGAAAGATTGATTTTAAAAATGGTGATTGATTTATAAAGTCTGTTATACCATTGATTACATAACTTATACCATCAGCCATAATCTGCAATGCAGATGCAGTAATTTGTATCGGAACTGAAAGAGCATCAACTATCCTAGTGAAGATAGAAACAGATTCACCACCTTTACTGAATGTTGAAAATAAATTGCCTAATGTTACGCCAAGATCATAAAACGCCTGGCCAACTGGTCTGAATATTTCAATCAGCTTTGCGAGCACCAAAAATAAACCTGTTTCGACTGCTTTACCTGCCGTCTTGAAAGTATCATTTACGCCCGAAAGTTTATTGGCAACTTCAACCTGGCTTGCTGCAAGTTCTTTGTTTGTTGCAAGTAAGTTTTTGTTCTTCTCAGAAAAATCAGTAACAGCTCCGCTGGCATCTTTGAAGCTATCAGGATATTCCGAAATTGTATTTAAATACTGATTGGCATCCATACCACCTTCAACCAATACACCACCAAGTTTATCAAGTGCTTCCTCAAATCCAATACCGAGTTGCTTGCTTAACTTTGCAGCTGCTTCAGAGATGGTCTTTGCATCAACATCAAAAGTCTCAGCCAATGCTGTTGTACTGGCCGTGATACTATCAAGGTCTTCGCCATAGGCACCCGAAAACTCAGCAACCGTTGTTTTGGTTTCTTCAATCTTGGTGATAAACTCATCAAGTCTTTTGATTGCTTGACCGATAAACTTTGCTGCTTGGAATGCTACAAAACCACCTATCAAAGCCTTGCCGAAAAGATTCATTTTTCCTTCACTATCCCTTAGCTGCTCGGAGAATGCTTCAAACCCTGGTATGGTTCGCATCAATGAACGGTTAATCAGCGCAAAGGTCTTCGGATAGTTACCGACATTTCTTTGGAACTGCCCGATCTGACCATCAATCTTTTTCAATTCAGAATCAAGTTCCTGAATCTTCATTTTCATCTCTTGGCCCTTAGCAGATTCCCTTTCAGCAGCAGACAGATTCTTATAAGACTTTCTAAGGTCAACAAGCTGTTGGTTGAGCTGATAGTATGAACCTTCAGCTTGCTTTGTGGCTTCTGCCGACTTAATAAAATCCTTCTGCTCTTTCTTTGCTTTGCTCAGTTCTTCCTTAGTTACTGCAACAGCATTGCGAAGCTTTATGTATTCATCGCTGCCCTTCTCAGTCTGCTTTAGTTCTGCATTCAGACTTTCAAGCTGCTGCTCAAGACCGACAACCTGTTTTGTCAAGTCCGATAAGCCATCAATCTCAAT
>CAYGYF010000128.1:0-4975 GCA_964354065.1 uncultured Dehalococcoidia bacterium
CGCCCACGCCCAGCCCGACGCCTTCGCCCACGCCCAGCCCGACGCCTTCGCCCACACCCAGCCCGACGCCTTCGCCCACACCCAGCCCAACGCCATCGCCGACGCCCAGCCCGACGCCATCGCCCACGCCCAGCCCGACGCCATCGCCGACGCCATCGCCCACGCCCACGTCCACGTCCAGCCCGACGCCGTCGCCCACGCCTCCGTCAGCAGTTGACTCGTCGGTGACGCTGGCAAAGGACGAGTGGATCGGCGACGACAACCCGCACGACCCGCTTAACCACCCTGACCCGGACACGAGCATCGACGACATGCTACCGGTGAGCATACCCACCGCCTACACGGTGACGATCAACGTGAGCGCCAACTCGGCGGAGACGGTGGACGTGTTGCTGTCGATCACTTCGCACCAACCATGCACGGCGGACTGGGTGCCAGAGGCTGGCGATACCGTGCTGCCGCCCATCGACCTGAATGGCACGCACATCGGCCGGTTGCAGTACAGCGTGAACTTCGCCGGCCCGGGCACGATAGTGACGCAGCGTGACTACAGCATCCACTGCACGGCGCCCGGGACCTGGCTCAACTCCGACGCGCTGCAAATCCTGGCCAACGTGAGCAACGGTGGTCCAACGCCGCCGCTTGACCCGGACCAGTACAACAACCAGGCCCAGAACCACGTCAACATCACGGCCACGCTAGACATCGACGGCGACACCTTCCCCAACCCAAGCGACAACTGTCCGTACGACCCGAACCTCGACCAGATCGACAGCGACGGGGACGGGATGGGCAACATCTGCGACCCGGACGACGACAACGACACGATTCCGGACCTGACCGACCAGTGTCCGCTGGTACAGGAGGACCTCGACGGAGTTCAGGACACGGACGGTTGTCCGGACACCGACGCCTCTGTGAGCGTGCAGAAGGACCACAACGTCAGCGTGGACGTGAGCACGACCACCAGCTTCCCGGTGACGGTGACGGCAACCAACGGCAACTACCCGGCCAACGTCGAGTACCAGTTGCTGCTGGTGTCCAACCTCGACCCCGACCTCAACCTGGTCATCGACGACCGCTGTGAGGCCAGGTGGGTACAGCAGGCGGGCGACCTCTACGGCGAAGATCAGACCGACGAGAACGGCGACACTATCATCGACACGTTGTATAGCCAGATCACCCGCCTGAACGACGATCTGGTTGGCCCGCTGGCACCGTTCGAGTCGCGGTCGATGACGCGCTCCTACAACCTCCACTGCTACCAGAGCAGCAACCACAGCGTGCACCTGGAGGCCGGGGTGGTGCCGCAGCCGCCAGTGCGTGAGGAGAACGTCGCCAACAACGTGCAGAAGCAGGACATTCAGATCGAGTCCTGGGACCGGGCTGACCTGAAGATCGTCAGCCAGTCGGTGCTGAGCCCGCCCACCAACATCGACGCCGGCACCGACGTGCCGATCACCCTGCACAAGGTGCTGCACAACAACGGGCCGTACACCGGTGCGGTGACATCGACGCTCACCAGCACGGCGACCGCTCCGGCGGGCTGTACGGTCAGCGCGCCTCCTGCCCCCCAGCAGGTGACCCTGCCGTACAGCGTGGACGTGACGGTGGACGAGGTCTACACCATTCGCTGTGACCAGGCCAGCACCCACAGCTTCGGATTCGACAACGAGATCACGGTGGCGCCCGGGCAGCACGTGCACGACCTCAACCCCTCCAATAACACGAAGCACACCGACTTGACGGTGAACGCCATCGGCACGGCTGACGTGAAGATCGTGAGCCAGGCGGTAGTCAACCCGCCGACGGACATCAACGTCAGCGAGAACAAGCTGATCACCCTGAGGAAGGTGCTGCACAACACCGGGCCGTACATCAAGACGGTGACGGCGACGCTCACCAGCGCGGCGACAGCGCCGCAGGACTGCAGCGTCAGCCCGCCTCCTGCCCCGCAGCAGGTGAGCCTGCCGTACAGCGTGGACGTGACGGTGGACGAGCAGTACACCTTGCACTGCACGCAGCCGAGCAGGCACACCTGGACGTTCGACAACACGCTGAGCGCGGCCAAGGAGCCCCACGTTGTTGACCCGAACCTCCCCAACGTGCACCACACCGACCTGACCCTGTACGCCTGGGCCACGGCTGATGTGAAGATCGTCTCTTGGACCTTCCCCGACGATCTGCCGGTGCCGGGCAACCAGGTGCTTGTCCAGCCCAGCGTGCCGGAGGACATCGTGAGTTCGGAGACCCTGCACAACAACGGGCCGTATGGTCCGGTGGACGCAACCGTCGCCAAGACGGTGGCCGACACGGCGGACTGCGACGTGACGCCGAACGCGCCGGCCGCCTCCGTGGTGACCCTGGCGGTGAGCACGGACGGGCAGGACAACGAGACGTTCTCGGTCCACTGGACGAACGTGAAGAAGCCGCCCTACTCCTGCGACCTGGTGTTCAACAAGACTGTCACGATCACGACGGCGCACGTCAGCGACCCGAACGGCGCTACGGAGCAGAGGACGGTCACCCTGGTGCGCGACACCGACAACGACGGCGTGCCTGACAACTACGCAGGCATGCGCGACAACTGTCAGGACGTGCCCAACCCGGACCAGGAGGACGAGGACCAGGACGGCCTGGGCGACGCCTGTGACCCGATCCCGGCCCACGACGTGCAGGTCATCAGCATGGTGGCCTACGGCCCGGCCCCGATCAACCTGAGCGACAACGTCGGTCGCTACATGTGGGTCATCGGCAAGATATACAACCCCATCACCAAGAGCGTCTCGCACGACGAACTGGTGAAGATCGGCCTCACCCTGACCATCCCGACCGCGATGCAGGGCTGCTCGATAACCAGCCCGACCTCGAGCGGCCTGATCATCCCCGGCTCGGAAGGGCCCTTCATCCTCAGGGACCAGGAGGCCAAGTGGGTGCTGTACCGCATCCGCTTCGAGTGCCACGCCTCGGTTCTGCCGAGCGTCTCCGACGTGGGTGTGGAGCTGTGTATCACGCACCTCGCCCAGAGCAGCGACGACGACGGCGACACTCGCTACGACGAGGATCCCATCAACGGGGCTGACGACGACGGCGACAGCCTCATCGATGAGGACCCGGCGGAGGGCAACGAGCTGCCGCCATACCTCGCCAACAACTGCCGGAGCGCCAACAGGGCGGTGATCGTGCACCAGCCGTAGGGGCGCGAGGCCTGACAACGGATGACGATCGGGGCTCATCTCTGCGGGTTCAAACCCGCGGCTTCTGTGTAAACCCCAGACCTGCCTGCCGGCAGGCAGGTTTCAATCCGGGGGAAGCTCCCATTTACCAATGGCCATACGCCTGGCCTACAAGAACGCCCTCAGGCGGGGTGGGTAGCTACGGGCGAGAAAAAGCGATGGCAAACGATTGCCAAACCTATTGACAAACCATAACGAGAGAGTATTATAGCGCTAGCATCTACTGGCAAGGAGGTGTTGCATGCCTGTAGGAAGCCATCATCTCAAAGGGAGACGGGGAGTCATCGGTATTGTAGCGCTGATGGCTCTCATTGCTGTGATAGGCAGCGTATCCTGGGCGGTAATCGCCCAGGCCACCACGTTTAGTCCGACCGCGGATGTCGACGTGGGGCCATCCAAGGCGGCGGGGGCGAACGCCGACGTGACCACGCATGTCGTGATACTCCCGCCGGACGCCTACTTCACCTCGCTGGTGACCTTCGTGCCTGCGCAGTGGGGAGTGGCCAAGGACGCCGACGTGCCCAACGGGGCACTTGTGGCACACCTGAACAGCACGGCCACCCTGGGAGCGCAGAACGGTCCCTGCAACCTCACGAATTTCGTGGTCATCGACTTGCTGGACGCCACCACCGACAAGAGCATCTCCTTCGCCAAAGACCCTGCTTGCCCGCCCACAAGCTTGTGCTTTCCCGGCTACCAGGTCATGCCCAGCGGGCTGGAGAAGATCGTAGAGCAGTGGCCGGCCTTCCTGAACGACATACCTCAGCTTGCGGGCAAGCAGCCCTTGGCCCGCTACGCGGGTCACACCAATGTGGTCGGCACCCAGGTGAGCCTCCAGTTCCTCCTGTACGCGCCGGGCGACCTCGGGCCAGCGGAGCGGGGCTACGGGACGGTGACGGTGCTCCAGGACCCGAGCCCCGGGCCGGCAGCGGTCGCATCGGTCACCGACAACTGCACCAAGATGGAGACCAGACTGACTTCCTTCGGCACCAGCAAGGACTGGTCTGCTACCACGGCGAACGAGGCCGGCTATCCTGTGCGCACCAACCCCACCTGCGGCGGCCCCAACTTCACCTTCTCCTGGCAGATCAAGTCACAGCTGGACGCCGACAACGACGGCATCGAGAACCAGTTGGATAGCTGCCCTGAGGATCCGAAGCCGACGGGCTACAACCCGCGGGACATCATCGACCTCACCGATAGTCTGCCCGCTCCCTTCGGCGACGGCTACTGCGATAACCCTACCGTTGGCGACGACGACTGCGACGGCATCGACAACTCCTGCGACGAAGTAAAGAACAAGGTGAACGTGGCCGGCTTCACCGACCAAGACGGCGACGGCTTCCTGAATCGCGGCGACAACTGTCCGACGGTGGCCAACCCCAACAACGAGGACTCCGACGCGGACGGCATCGGCGACGCCTGCGACAGCACCAAAGACTCGCCCAGCGGCCACAGCGAAGAGGCGAACCCGGAGTCGAGCGTGAAGATCACCGGGGCGGACCAGAAACGCCGGTCGCAGAAGATTCGTGAAGCTCTTTCGTCCTACAGCCGGGCCGAGGACCTGATCAACCTTGGCACTTACGTTGCCGGCAGCAATCCGCAACTCGATTCGGTGCTGTCGAACCTGCCTAAGATACAGGGTTTTCTGAAGCAAGAACTGGGAGTTGTTTCGTCGTTCGAGGAGACCGTCACGGGGATGCAGC
Source organism: uncultured Dehalococcoidia bacterium (assembly GCA_964354065.1). Lineage (GTDB taxonomy): Bacteria > Chloroflexota > Dehalococcoidia > SM23-28-2 > SM23-28-2 > JAUYDU01. The sequence goes on from CAYGYF010000128.1 coordinate 4,943, forward strand.
ACATCGCGGACGAACTCACCATTTAGCTGGTTC
>CAYGYF010000129.1:0-4971 GCA_964354065.1 uncultured Dehalococcoidia bacterium
CGCGCTACATCACCGTTCCCATCGCGGCAGCGCTAGTCTTCGTGGTGGTGGTGGTCGGGTCCTATCGGCGCGTCGAGATGGTGCTGCTGATGGTCTCCCTGGTCTTCGTCTCTTACATCATCACCGGTTTCATGGCGAAGCCCGACTGGGGCGCGGTGGGCAGCCACCTCGTCGTCCCGAGCTTTCACCTCACTCTTCCCTACCTTACAGTGACCATTGGCCTCATCGGCACGACGATCTCGCCTTGGATGCAGTTCTACTTGCAGTCCGCTGTGGTCGACAAGGGCCTGAGCCCGCGCGAATACCGGTGGGAACGCCTGGACGTGTACGTCGGCTCTTTCTTCACCAACCTGATCGCTTTCTTCATCATCGTGACTACAGCGGCCACCCTCTTCGTCCACGGCAAGCCTGCGGACACCGTCATCGATGTGGCCCAGACTCTCCGGCCGCTAGCGGGGGACTTCGCGGCCAGGCTGTTTGCCATCGCCCTGCTCAACGCGGCGCTCATGGCCGCTGTGGTGCTGCCCCTAGGCACGGCCTACGCTGTGTGTGAGGCCTTCGGCTGGGAGCACAGCGTCAACCGGCCGCTTCGAGAAGCGCCTGCTTTCTTTGGCCTGTTCGCCGCGCTGATCGGGGTCGGCGCGGCTGCGGTGCTCATTCCCGGCGTGCCGCTGCTGACGTTGCTCTTCGTGCCCAACGTGGTCGGCGGCATCCTTCTGCCTGTGATCCTGGTCTTGATGATTAAGCTGGTCAACGATCGAGGGATCATGGGCCAGTGGGTCAATTCGCGCTGGCAGAACGTCATCGCCTGCGCCACCACTGGCGTGCTGATCGCCCTGTCGGTGACCTATCTCATCATCGCCATCTTGGTGGCCGTGGGCGTGCTCACCGGGTGAAAGCCCTCGGCATCGATTTAGGCCAGGCGCGCTCCTTGCGGAGGCAAACGGTTGTTGCCGCCCCGCGCCTATGATAAACTCTCTGGGGCCTGTTGAATACTCTGTTGGCCCCGGTCCAGATTGGGGCTAACCTTGGCTGGCTGTGCCCCTGTAGCTCAATTGGATAGAGCGCCTGGCTTCGGACCAGGAGGCTGCGGGTTCGAGTCCTGCCGGGGGCGCCATGGCCTATCTTCTTTGCCGAACCATGATTGAGAGCAAGCTATCCGGGCCGCGTCCAGACCGCTCGCGGCTATACGGCGCCATCATCTGTGGCAGCACGCTGGCCATCGTTGCCGTCCTGCTGGATGGGGTGCGCCGGCGCAGCTACTGGGCCCTGGCAGCGCCCCTTCTGCTGACAAGCCTGGGGATTCTCTCGATAGCCTTCTGGATCGGCTGGACGCTGGCTACGACGCGGCTACCGCCGCCGGAGCTGTCGCCCCCGACCGGCCACACCGGTCGGGACACACCTCCGCGTACACGGCCTCGGTCTCCAGGGCAGCCTTCCGCCAACTGAACTTCTCCACCACCCGCTGTCGGCCCGCCTGCCCCAGGCGGCGCCGGAGCTGAGCGTCCTCCATCAGGCTGCGCACCGCCTCGGCCAGGGCGAGGGCATCGCCCGGCGGCACCAGGAGGCCGCTGACGCCGTCCTCCACCACCTCGGGCAGCGCTCCCCCCGTCGTCGCCACCACCGGCAGGCCGCAGGCCATGGCCTCGGCGACGGGCAGGCCGAACCCCTCGTACAGCGAGGGGCAGACCATCATCTGGGCGCGGCAGTAGTGGCGCACGAGCTGGGCGGTGGTCAGCCGCCCCGTGAAGCGCACCCGCGTGCTCAGCCCGTAGCGGCGCACCAACTCAGGGGCCAGCTTCAGCCCCTGGCGAGGGCGATCGACGAAGGTCAGGTGATAGTCCGTGCTGTCGCGCAGGATGCGCAACGCCCGGAGCAGGTAGGCGGCCCCCTTGCTGCGGTCCTCGGAATTGCCCACGTAGATCACGTTGTTGGGCTCTTTCGACACCTTCAGCGGACGGAATATCTCCGTATCGATGCCGTTATATATTGCCTTCATCTGCGCTCTGGGGATGGCGAAGGCGCGCTCCACCATGCCGGCTGAGGCCTCTGATACGGTGATGATCCTGTCCAGGCGGCGGGCGACGAACTCCTGCATGAAGATAGGGTAGTAGATCAGGCGGCGGGCCTTCTCGATCGGGCCGCTGGCCTGGGCGACGGCGTTGCGCACGTCGACCGACAGGGGATGGTGGATCGTGGCCACCACCGGCACGCCGAAGCTCTTCATCAGCAGCAGGCCGATGCCCAGGCTCTGGTTGTCGTGAACCAGGTCGAAGGGCTCACGCCGGTGCAGTTCCTGGAACTTGGCCAGCGCCCGCAGGCTGAAGGTGAGCATCAGGGGGAACATGCCGGCGCGGGTGGTGGCGAACTCGAACAGGTTCAACGGATAGAAGAACTCCAGGGGATTGGCCCTCGCCAGGAACTCCTGCCGCGCTTCCAGGTAGTGGAACCAGCTAAAGCTCTCCAGGCGGTGTACCTGGACGCCCTCGGCCGTGACGGGATAGGGTGGGCCGGCGATGACGTGCACCTCGTGGCCCAGGCGGCTCAGCTCGCGGGTCAGGTAGTGGAGGTAGACGCCCCCCCCGCCGGAGTACATACTGCCGTGGTGCATCAGGAAGCAGAGCCTCACGCTGCCCTCCCGCTCCCGCCGAAGGCGCGTCCGCCTCTGGCGGAAATTGTGGTGGCCGAACGCCGCCGGTAACCCTTTCTCAGTCCCTCAAGCGGTGGGACAATGGCCAGCTCTGAGACAAGACATCAGCCGGGAGTATTCCCCGGCTGCGCAGCTTGCCTCTGTAAAGCTCCTTTTCGGTAGCCAGGTAGACCAGGGACGGGAGTTTGGCAGACCAGCGCTCCAAGAAGATGCTCTTGTTCCTGGCCTCGGCTCGCTCTGTGGCCTTCTGATTCCTGCCCATCGATATCCCATGGTGATGTATAACAACGCTTGCAGGATGTAGGACCAAGCCATACCCACGCTCCTTGATTCGCAGACACATGTCGGTATCCTCATAGTATCCGCGCCGGTAGTCCTCGCAGAACCCGACCAGCTCACGGCGTCCAAGGAGGCAAGCCCCTGTCAAAGTATCTACCTCCACCGGTCTTTCGTCCTCCCCAGGGCGTCCACCTACATTGACGTGGTACGGCATGAGGTCCTTTTGGAGAAACATCTTCCCATCATGCTGAATCCGACCGTCTGGGTACAGAAGACGTGACCCCACAGCACCGACTTTAGGATGCTGGTCTAGCATCTCAATCAACGGCTCCAGCCACCCCGGCGTAAGCTCCACATCGTCATTCAGGAAGAGAACGTATGGCCTCGTGGCGAGGCGCAGCCCCTGGTTATTGAATTCGGCAAAGCCACGACTTGCCTTGTTGTTGACTACCTTCAGGTGGGGATAGTTAAGAGATTGCAGAAGGATGTCCGTTCCATCCTCACTAGCGTTGTTTATTATGATGAGCTCAAATCCAGGTGGCGTGTAGCAAAAGAGAGTCTCCAATGCTTTCCTTAGGTATCCGCAATTGTTGCGAGTACCGATAATAATGGATACTTTCTCCGTCTTAGCCACCGTAGATAGCAACCTAGCCTTCATCACCTCATCGCTAAAGTCATAGGCGCGTCGTCTGGCCCGTTGCGAGAGCTTCTTCCAGAGCGCAGGTCGGGTTGCCACCTCCCACGTCAAGTTCACAAGCTCCTCAACTGAGCTGAACAGGAAACCATGCTCTCCGTGGGTCACGATTTCCGGCGGGCCTCCAGAATTGAAAACGATTGGCACCGCCCCAGCAGCCATCCCCTCTAGAATAGCGAGCCCAAAGTGTTCCTGCGCCGCCGGTTCTGAAACCGAGAAGCCCGTAGCGTGCCAATAGATTGAAGCCCTCGAATACAACTCACGTAGCTCCGCAGCCGATAAGTTGGGCCTGATCTCAATGGGAAAGCCGCTAGCATGGCGGGCAAGATGGGAGGCATACTCGGCCTCACCTGCATCCAGGGTAGCCCCTACGAGAATCAGTCGCCATCCCTCGAGCCCGCGATCACACAATTGCTTAAACGCCTGTATCATCGCCACATGAGCCTTGTCTGCAAAGACAGAGGGGGGTGAAAAACGGCTCACATGTAGGATCATGGGCTCCTTCAAACTCGGGCGTAGCTCATCAGGAGTGATGGATGGATAAATCACCACCACGTCCCGGGTACCATAGCGCTCCCTCACAAATGAGGCCGTGTACTCGCTAGTTGCGATGTGCGTAATCCTGGCACCTTCTTGGGCCACAAGGGGGGAAAACACTATGTTGAAGCTTTTCGGCGTTGCCGCAAACACGATGCTCTCATTGGCCGCTGATAGCCAGATATCGTATTTGTCCTCCGCACCCGTAGCGTAGCTCTTGACCTCAATATCTCCAATATCGATGTTCAAATTCTCCAGGTACCATCGCTTGTCTCGCAGAGGTGTCCCAGCAGGAAGCAGCAGGTCCACGTCGTAGAAGTCGGAGAGGGCCAGCAGGAACTTCAGCACGTGCACCGCCCCTCCTCCCACTGACCAAGTGTGCTCGCCGTAGCAGCCTACCTGTAGCCTCCGCACTCGCGGTTCCGGCAACACCGATCCCTCGGGCCGAGACAAGGGACGACGGCGCATTGCTTGCACCGCCCGGCGTAGCGGCCGCGTTATTGGCCTACCCGGCCAGACGCCCAGAGCCGAATACGTCCACCTCAATATTCGCATCGTCAGCCGCCGGCGTAGGCTACCGGGAGGCGCGAAAGCTCGAACCAACGGGCGAACCCGCTGGATCAGCCGCCAGATCAGCGAGTTCTCGATGTCATGTAGGCGGCGCTGCAGGCTCTCGATCTCCTCTTGCTTGACCCGTAGTCGCCGACGAAGCCGAGCCAGTTCTGCGCGACTATCATTGCGGGAATCTGCCGTCGGTCGGGCTGTAGAGGCCTGGACACCCTCCGCCTGATCCGGGTGCCCTAGTTCGCTG
>CAYGYF010000130.1:0-4970 GCA_964354065.1 uncultured Dehalococcoidia bacterium
TGAAAGAGAAGACCCGCCACCGCCTGGCCTTCGACCTCTACGTCCGGATGGGGGCCGGCCGCAGCCTGGAGAAGCTGCACCGGGAGCTGCAAAACGACCCCTCCCTCATCGGCCTCAAGCGCGCCCCCAGCCCCAGCACCCTCGAGGCCTGGTCCAGCGCCTTCCACTGGCAGGGCCGCCTCCTCGATCTCGAGCGCCGGGCCGCCGAGCGCGATCAGGAGGAATTGCTGAAGGCCCTGCGGGAGATGAATGAACGGCACGCCAAGGAGGGTCTCGCCCTCCAGCAGAAGGGGGTCGAGCGCCTGGGGACTCTGTCGCCGGACCAGCTCTCGGCCTCCGACGCCGTCCGCGCCCTCGTCGAAGGCGTCCGCCTGGAGCGGCTGGCCCGCGGCGAGCCCACCGAGCACATCCGCCAGGAAGGGGAGATGCTCCATGGACACATCGACCTCAGCAGCTTTACCAACGAAGAGCTCCGCCGACTGGCTGAACTTGCGGAACGCCTTGCGGAGCGCGGTGGCGACGAGGAATCCCGATAGTCTGCTGGACTGGACCCTGGCCTATCGCTTCCTGCAGGGAAAGCCGATGCGGCTCACCCCCGCTCTCCAGAACCTGTATCAGGACGACCACCCCTTCATCGTCATCCAGAAGGCGGCCCAGGTCGGCATCTCCGAGTACCTCATCAACACCGCCCTCTGGGCGGCCGACACCGGGCGGGGAGGCCGCGGCAACGCCTTGTACGTAATGCCCACTCAGGGCCACGTGGACGACTTCTCCCAGGCCCGCTTCGATAAGGCGATCGGCGAGAGCCCCATGTGGGCTGAGGCCCCGGGCCTTGTCTGGAATGATGAGCCACACTTGGCTGAGCTATTCCGGGACCGGATTGCTTTCTGGGCTATCGGGGATTCGAGGGCTCTAGCGCGGGATTTGGGCGTTGCGCCAATGAGCGCAGCCAAGCCCTCTTCGTCAGCGTTGGGAGACCTAGATAGCGACGAATCTACCAGCACACGGCTGTCCCAAATTTGGCGCTACATACAGCGATTCGCCGGTTCGTCCAGCGACGGCTTGCCCGATCTCAGCTCGTTGCCGTGTCCGCCGGCGTATCGCCTAAGGGATCTGACGGTTCGGTATGAGATCAACGGCGTGGTAAGCGAGCCAGATCCAGAGGCGACGGCTCTGTATGACACTGACTGTAACCGAGTCGTCGTCGACGGGGAGCTTCGAGAGAGGGATGTGCCCGATGCAATTGGAGATGCGTTGGAACGAATTGTGTCTCTTCACGACCTACGAGAGTTCATCAAAGATCTGTGGTTCGTGGAAGAGAGTCAATCCGTAGTAGATCAGCTCCGCAAGTGGGGGAACCGCAGGGGCGTGAGCCTGATGGACAGCGAGACGCAGCCTGTGGGGCGTGAGACGACGCCGGGGTCTCGGGACAAGACTGAAGCGAAGGAGCCGGAGTCGCCGTCGGAAGGCGGAGGAGGACCTCCGCCGAGGGAAGCGCAAGATAAAGGTGGCCCGGGCGGAAGGGACACACACGTTCACATAGAGAGAGAAGAGCTGGAGCTGCCGCCGCTTGGTGATCTTGAGATTGAAGTCGCGGAATACGTTCCGGGCTCAGGAGAACCGCGGCGGCGAGTTGTCCGTCCGTCGGGGGTGAGACAGGACGGAGGGACTGACCGGGGGACTGACGGCGGGACTGACGGCGGACGGCGGGATCCCGACATCGTTGGATATAGGGCTGAGGAGATTGTACGAATAGCCGAAATGGATCGGCTGCAGGAGTCAGGCCTTGATTGGAGCCAATGCCTTACGTGGATCTCCCAGAATATGCCCACGGCTGACCACGATTTCGAATCCGTAGACGACGCCGGTGAGACCGTCTACATCGAGGTCAAGGCTGCTTCCAGCAGCGGAACGTTCCGTTGGTCTAGAAACCAGATAAACCTGGCCCGGGAAAAGAGAGAGCAGTACTGGCTTTACCTGGTCTTCGGCACGACAACGGTTCGGCCGAAACCGGTACTGTACCGCGATCCTGTCGGCCTGTGGGAGCGGGGTGAGCTTGAGCTCGATTTCGAGGTCATGATCGGTCGGGCGCCACTGTGTCCGGAAACCTAGCTAGCGCCCATGGGCTCGCGTCTTTGCGCCTCAGCCTGGCTTGGCCCGTACGCCCATGACGAAAAGGTTCGCGCATCAAACCTTTCGCAGGGCCAGTATGTGGGCGAGATAGTATTCTCTGCTGGCTTGAATCGCCCCATGGGGACCCCAAAGCAGTGACCCTGTTTGCGCCAAGACAATGACTCGAGACACGATCCCGCTGCTGTCCAAGAGCCGCTTCGCGGCGGGCCTCCAGTGTCCGAAGCGGCTGTACCTCGAGTGCTACTCCCCCGACCTTGCCGAGCCTCTCGACATCAGCCAGCAGGCAGTGATGGACACCGGGGTTGCCGTGGGACGACTGGCCAGGCAGAGGTTTCCAGGTGGACGCCTCATTGAGGAGGAGTACTACCAACACGCTGCAGCGATGACCGCAACGACTGCAGCCATCGCAGACGGGTTCGTGCCCGCAATCTACGAGGCGGCCTTCACCTTTGACGGCGTAAGGGTCAGAGTGGACGTCCTCAGCCGCAATGCCGATGGTACTTTCGACCTAGCGGAGGTCAAGTCAAGCACGACTGTGAAGGCGGAGCACGTGCCTGACGTAGCCATCCAACTGTATGTGCTTGATGGTTTGGGTATTGCCGTCCGAAGAGCATGCCTCCTCCACATCGACAATACGTACGTGTACGACGGCGGTTCCTACGACCTCGAGCGGCTCTTCCGTCTCGAGGATGTGTCCGATCAGGCGTGCGCCTTCGTGCAAATGCAGATCCCGAATAGCCTGGCAAGCATGAAGGAGATCCTACTGCGAGAGGAGCCGCCCGAGGTCGAGATAGGCCGCCAGTGCGCGAATCCGTACCAGTGCGAATTCTACCGGCACTGCCGCGAGGGAAAGCCGGAGCATCATATCGAACAGCTACCACGCGCCACGAGTGGGCTGATCCAGGCCCTACTGAATGCTGGTATTCGGGAGATCCGAGAGATTCCTGAGGGGTTCCCAGGACTGTCTCCTGCCCAGCAACGGGTTCGTGAGTGCGTCGTCGCGGGACAGCCCTATGTTGGGCCCGGCCTAGCAACAGCCCTTAACGGCGCTGAGCGCCCGCTGCACTTCCTGGATTTCGAGACGTTCAACCCGGCACTCCCGATATATGCTGGAACGCGGCCCTATCAGGTGATTCCCTTCCAATGGTCGCTTCATGTTCAGGATTCCGCAGGAAACCTGAGTCACCGTTCTTTCCTGCCCGATGGGGATGGCGATCCACGCGAGGCCTTCGTGCTGAGCCTCCTCGACGCGATCGAGCCACAGGGTACCATCGTGGTCTACACCGGCTTTGAACAGAGTAGACTCAGAGAGCTTGCCGACACCTTTCCTCAATACTCCGATCAGCTAATGGGCCTGTGCGGCCGCATGCTGGACCTGCATGCAGTCATCAGGGATCACTACTACCATCCTGGGTTCCACGGCAGCTACTCGATGAAGGCAGTTCTGCCGGCAGTGGTGCCAGAGCTTGGGTACGACGACCTCGAGATCCGGGAGGGCGGACACGCGTCGGTGGCGTTCGCCCACATGATCGCGCCGGAGACGGAAGAGTCGGAGCGAGCACGTCTGGGGCAGGCGCTGCTTGACTACTGCTGGCGAGACACTGAGGCCATGGTGCGCATTCTCGACGCTCTTCGTTGAGAGGATGCGAGCTGGAACCGCTCGTCAGCAGGTCCACCGCTCGTCCCGGAGCGCCTGCTCAATTGAGGGCCCAAAGATGATCCCGAGCGGAAAGGCACTGTGTATTTGTCCGCTGTGTAGTGGTACTCTCCGCGCACAAGCGGGGGCCAAGCGCCTCGGCCAGACGGCGAAGCGCTACGAAGACTGCCTCAGGGTGTGCGACGAATGTGGTATTGCGCTGTCGAATTCGATCAGCAAACCGACTTACATACGCCGACATTGGCGAGATGGCGTCTGGCGTGACGGTTCGGCTTTGAGATTGGCAGCCCTAGTGGGAGAAGCCCTGAATGAACGTAACCGAGGGAACAAGCTACGCCGCCTGGCCCACGAGCGATCGGAAGACATGCTGACTTGGAATGTCTTCTCCTGGATTGAAGAGGAAGAATGTGGACTCACGAGGGCAGTAGAGTTCCTTACCGGTTCCGACGTCCAGGGAGCTGCGCGCATCTACTACTGGGGTGTGAACGACCGGGACCCCGAGTGGACGCCGCTGTTCCGTGACTTTCTCGTCAACCATTTCCGGGAGGCTCCGGACCGTCTGAGCGAGCCGGACATTATCATCGAGACAGACAGGATCGTCGTGTTCGTCGAGGTCAAGTTCACCTCTGCCAACCAGCGTGGAGAAGGCGAGAAGCTGGGCAATTACCTTTCGGATGACTGGATCGTTAATGAATCAAAACTCAGAGCGGCCGGGATGTACGAGCTAATCCGCAATTGGGCCATAGGGCTGGCGTGGGCTAGGACGGGCCGCAGGAAGCGGCGCTTTTTTCTCGTCAACCTCGTGCGCGAGTCGGACGAGCCCAACATAGAGGAGGAGTTTGGTACCCTGGTGAAACAGGACGCCGGCCAGAGGTTTCGAAGGGCCACGTGGGAAAGCCTAGTGCGCCAGGTGTGTCCGGAACTGGCCGAAAGGTTTGCCGCGTTGACAGCTTACTTTCGACCTGCGTTTCCGGGCCTAGGGTCGGCGTCCTGACCACCGATGGAGCTCTCTGGTTCAGCCAATCTTCGTTGGACGATCTCAACACTGGAGCTGGCGGGCAGCGAGCCCCTTGCGGTACCGGTAGTCGGCGCTTGTGACTCAGCGAGGGTCGAAGTCCAGCGCAGCGCTGTTGATGCACCAGCGCTGACCGCCCGCGTCCCTTGGCCCGTCGTCGAAGAC
>CAYGYF010000131.1:0-4793 GCA_964354065.1 uncultured Dehalococcoidia bacterium
CCAAGATGGTGCGCTGGGGGGAGATGCGCCAGGACGCTTCGGCGTAGCCGTCACGATCGCCGCCGCGTTTCTCCAGGACAGAACGCTGGTGATGCTGTCAGGTCGATGCTATGATGGCATCAGGCAGCGTTCGGAGGCATTGGTCAATGAAGTGGCACCCCGCCAAGCTGGTGGTGGCTATCCCTCTGGGCCTCATCGCGGCCTTCCTCGCGTGGTACGGCGGCTTCATCATTTCCAAAGTCTTCGCTGAGTACAAGGACAGCTCCGATGCCACCTATCTGATCGTCGGTGGTACTTCCCTGGCCATCTCGGCGTTGTTTGCGGCCGTAGCGCTGCTGACGGTCTCTCCGACGCGCTACCGCTGGGGTTGGCTCGTGCTCGCTGTGCTCGCGCTTCTCGCGAGCGCCCTGCCGTACGCTGCCATGGTCGGTTCGGTGGGGTACGCCGTCAACGCTGCCGTCGCTTTGCTGGCGGTTGGTTCTGCATTGGCTCACCTCGTGGGCGACAGGCGAGGGCGTGCCAGCAGACTCACATAGGCTGAGCGCCGTCCCTAGCGGCGGCGGAACTGTTTCTCCAGGATGTCCCTGCTGATGTGGATCATGGTGGGGCGGCCGTGAGGACAGGCCTGGGGCGCCTCGGCTTGCTCCAGCCGACGCAGTAGCTCTTGCATCTCCTCTCGGGCCATCGACTGGCCGGCCCGCACGGCGCCGTGGCAGGCCAAGCTGGCAGCCACGCGGTCACGCCGGTCTGGGGCTTCCTCTTCGTCGAGGAGATCCAGGAACTCGCTGACCGCTTCTGGCACGTTCTGGCCGGCCAGGACAGCGGGTATGGCTCTCACCAGATAGGCGCGCTCGCCGAAGGGCTCCAACTGAAAGCCATGCTCCAGCAGGGCCTCCTGGTGGCTCAGCAGGTTGGCCTCCTGGCGGGGCGACGTCTCCAACGTGGCCGGCTCCAGCAGCCCCTGCACCTCGATCGCTTGCTTCTGACGGGCGGTGCTGATCTGTTCGAACAGCACCCGCTCGTGGGCAGCGTGCTGATCGATGAGATACATTCCCTCCGGCCCCTCGGCCACAATGTAGGTGTTGCCGATCTGTCCCAGCACCCGCAGGAGGGGTAGAGAGACCTTAGCCGGGGGTGCGCCGACCGCGGCCGGTGCCGCCGTCTTGGTCTGGCTGGCGACCTCCAGGGCGTGGTGCCACAGAGGCGGGGGAGCCTCCTGGGGAGCGCCGGGTGGGGCGGCCGGCGTCGGCGGGACGGAGGGTACGGGCGCTTGCTCCAGCAGGGTCTGGCGCACCGCGCGCTGGACGGCGGCGAACACGTCGTTCTCGCGGCGGAAGCGCACCTCGGCCTTGGTGGGGTGCACGTTCACGTCCACCTCCTCGTAGGGGAGGCGCAGGTCGATGATGGCGATGGGGTGGCGACCAGGCGGCAGCAGGCCGGAGTAGGCTTCCTCCACGGCGAAGGTCAGGCGTCGGTTCTGCACCCAGCGGCGATTGACGAACAGGCTGACGTAGCCGCGACTGGCTCGCGACACCGGGGGTGGAGCGGCCAGACCGCTCACCCTGATGGCTGTAGCTTCGCCATCGGATTGCCACTGAATGGGCAGCATGGCGGCTGCTACCTCTGGGCCGTAGACGGCGGCTACGGCGTCGGCCAGGCTGCCGCTGCCGCTGGTGAGGAGGGCCTGACGGCCGTCCAGCCGCAGGAGGAAGCGCACCTCGGGGTAGGCCAGGGCGTACTGGCTGACCAGGTTAGCGATGTATTGGTTCTCGGCGGCGGGCGAACGCATGAACTTGCGGCGGGCCGGTTGCTTGGCGAACAGATGGAGGACGGTGACGGCGGTGCCTGGGGCAGCGCCGCGCGTGCCCTGCTCCACCGGCTTGCTGTCCAGCAGGCGGAGGTACGCGCCGGCGACGGCATCGGGCGGGCGGGAGAGCATCTCGACCTCGGCCACGGCGACGATGCTGGGCAAGGCCTCGCCCCGGAAACCCAGGGTAGCGATGTGGGCCAGGTCCTCGGCTGTGGCCACCTTGCTGGTGGCGTGGCGATGGCAGGCTAGGGCTAACCCGCTGGGAGGGATGCCCGCGCCGTTGTCGGTCACCCGGATGAACCCCAGCCCGCCCTGGTTCACCTCGACGGACACCTGGCTGGCGCCGGCATCCAGGCTGTTATCGATTAGCTCCTTCACCACCGAGGCGGCGCGCTCCACCACCTCGCCGGCGGCGATGAGAGAGGACACTTCGGAGGGGAGAATGTGGATGCTCAACTCTGGAAGGTCACCTCCACCAGGCCTATTCTAGCACGCTGCAAATCGCGCCGAGAACCCGCTGGCGGCGGGTGGATTGCCCTAGGTAGTGCCCGTTGCTATACTAGCGCCATTGTAGGGGGGCATGGAGAGGAAGCATCAGGCATGAGGGTACTCCGCTGGCTCGGGCCACTCGCCTTGGTGGTGGCCGTTCTCTTGTTTGCCGACACCCTTCCTCATCCCTCGGCCTCTTCCCAGGTACTTCCCCCTAACGTTGACTTCGCCTCCACGCGCCCCGCGGACGCCGAGGAGTTCCTCCCCGGCGAGATGCTGGTCAAGTTCAAGCTGCCCCTGCCGCCCGGAGCCGTGGGCGTGATCCATGGCCTGGCGGGCGGGGCCGAAATGGAGTACGTGCCCGCTTTGGGGCTGCATCGCATTCGCCTGCCGGAGGGGGTCGACGTCCAACAAGCCGCCACTATCTATAACGCATTACCCTGGGTGGAGTATGCGGAGCCCAACTACATCGTTCGGGCGGCGATAACGCCGGATGACCCGTCCTATCCGGTCGACCAGGCCTGGTACTACGACCTAATCAATGCCCCCGCCGGCTGGGATATCGAGAGGGGGAGGTTGGCCATCATCGTGGCCGTGCTGGATACGGGCGCCGACCTGGATCACCCCGACCTGGAGTCGAAGATCTGGACCAACGGGCGGGAGACCCCTGGCAACGGCCTCGACGACGACCTGAACGGCTGCATTGATGACGTCCACGGCTGCAACTTCGTGACCGTGCCGCCCTCCAACGACCCCAGCGACGACCACGGCCACGGCACCATGATCGCTGGCATCGTCGGGGCCGATAGCAACAACGGCCAGGGGGTGGCGGGGGTGGCCTGGGGCGTGACGGTGCTGCCGGTCAAGGTGCTGGACAAGACGGGCACCGGCAGCGCCTCCGACGTGGCCCAGGGCATCATCTATGCCGCCAAGAGCGGCGCCCAGGTGATCAACCTGAGCATGGCCCGACCGTCGCCCAGCCGGGCGCTGGAGGAGGCGGTGAAGCAGGCGCACAACACCTACGGGGCGATCCTGGTGGCGGCCGCGGGGAACGAGGGGCAAGGGGCGGTAGGCTACCCGGCGGCCTACCTGGAGGTGATCGCCGTGTCCGCCTTCGACCATGGCGACCCCAACAGCCGCGCCTCGTTCAGCAACTGGGGCCCCCAGGTGAGCGTCGCGGCGCCGGGGGTGGACGTCTTCAGCACCCACCTGAACGGCGGCTACGCCCGCGGCCAGGGGACATCCTTCGCCTCGGCCTTTGTCTCGGGGCTGGTGGCGCTGCTCCTGTCGCAGGATTCGACGCGGACGGACGACGACGTTCGGGCGCTGCTGCGCATCTCGGCGGACGATCTGCCCGACGGCGCGACGCCCAACTGGGATGGCTGGGGCCGCCTGAACCTGGGCAAGGCCCTGAACTCCCAGGCCCACCAGGCCATCCTGCCGGGCCTGGTCAAGGACTAGGGCTGGCCGGCCACCGCTACGGGCCGAAGGACCAGGTGGTGCCGCCCGCCTGGGTGACCAGCACCAGCACCGAGTCGTACGTCTTAAGCTGGGTGATGTCGCTCAGATCCTCCCTGCCGGGCACGTACTTGGCCCACGACTGGCCGTCGCCGAGCGTGTACAGGATGCCGAACTTCCCGGCGATCCCCGAAGTCGCGTCGGCCACGGCCTTGGGTTGGCCACCGTAGCAGACGCTGTTCCAGCCCTGAGCGAGATTAACACTTGACGGGGGCGTACCGGAGGCCAGTTGGGCCCACGTGGCCTGTTCGGAGGTGAGGACGAGCAGCGGCTGGTAGGGGCTGACCGTCGTGATAGTGCTCAGGTCAGGCCTGGCAGGAAACCAGCGCTCGAATCGCTGGTCTTGCGTCAAGCGATACGCGGCCTGCACGCTGGGGGAAATGTGGGCCAGGGCATCCTGCGTGGGTTTCTGCGGGCCGACGTAGCAGCGATGATTCCACCCCTGTGATAGGGACGCAAGAGCCACTGTTGGCGTGGGGAAGCCCCATTCGCGGAACTGGGGCGAGAGGTCTCGACCGGCATTCTTGCTTAGAAGGCGGATGTACTCGTTGATCTTCCCCTCGTCAGTGGTCACAGCGCCCTGGTCGAACCTTCCAGCGAGGTAGTCACGGAACGTCTCTCGAAATGGTCCCCAGCCCAGCTGCTGGACAAGGAGATAGAAGAGGCCCGTAAACACGTCCGTTGGCATAGTTTGCCAATCCCTGCTTCCGGCGGGCAGATAGGGCTCCGCGAACTTCTTCACGAAGTACGCCTCACCAAACTGCGACAGTGGGACTGGCTGGCTACCGTCTTGCAAGCCGTACCACGCGTCTGGGTACAGGGGACTGAGGCGATCCAGGGCATACAGTTCCTTGAAGTTGGCCCAATGCTCGGCATTCGCTGCGGGCACTTGCGTGACATACTCCCAACCAGCCAGGTCAAAATCGTGGCTCATCTCATGGAATATCCCGGTCCTGAGGCCGCCGTTGTTCAGAGT
>CAYGYF010000132.1:0-4755 GCA_964354065.1 uncultured Dehalococcoidia bacterium
CCGTGCCGGCCTTGGGGCGTCTTGTGCCCAAGAGCCTGCCTGAAAAAAGCAGAAGACCGCCCTTCCGGCGGCCCTCGCTTTGCATGCGTTGTGACGTTGGATGCGAACTGGGGCGGGAGACGGGAATCGAACCCGTGTGCCCTGCTTGGAAGGCAGGAGCTCTACCACTGAGCTACTCCCGCCCGCCCAGTCCGAGGATAGAGAGCGTCAGGAGAAAAGTCAAGGAAAGCCTGCCTGCCTCAGCCAGAGGCTTCAGCCAAAGGCTGACCCGCCTCTGGCGGGGCTCCGCCTCCGGCGGAAGCGGGCGCAGGGCGCGCCTAGAGCGTGAGGCGATAGCCGCGCCTGGGGAGGGTGCGGATGATGTCTCGGCCTGGGCTGACCTTGCGAATCTTAGCGCGCAGGTTGCGCATGTGGGAGCGCACGATGTCGCCGCTGCCGGTGCGGGGGTAGAACCCCCAGACCTTGTCCAGCAGCTCCTCAGCAGTGACGACCATCCCCGGCCTCTCCATCAAGTACTCCAGCAGGCGAAACTCGGTGGGGGTTAGGGTTGCCGTGCCGGCCTCGGCCGAGAGGGCGAAGAGGCCGCGGTCCAGCGATAGGCCAGCCACGACCAAGGTCTTGGGCGCCGACGGCATGGGGGCACCCAGAAGCCGTTTTAGGGCTTCGTCTACCTCCGAGCAGGCGAAGGGCTTGCTCAGCAGGTCGTCGCGCCCTATCCTCAGGGGGACGGAATCGGGTAGCCAGCGCAGAGCTGGCGGCACGAGAAACAGGGTGGGCACGTCTTGACGCTGGGGGTCTCGATGCAGCCAACGGCAAAAGTCCTGGGCAGACATGTCGGGCACAAGGGTATCGAAGACAATGGCGTCCACCGTCAAAGTGTGGAGACTGCGCAGCGCTTCTGTAGCACTGGCGGCGGCAACTACGTCATATCCTTTGGCCGCCAAGTGCTGGCAGGCCGACTGGCCGACGCTGGCAGTGCTGGAGACGAACAAGACTGTAGGCATGGCCGAGATGAGGTTGAGACACATGATTATACCACCCTTGTCTACTGGGCCAAGAGCGAGGTCAGTAGGGGCCCCGCGAAAATCGTGAATGGCGATGAGCCGCTCTAGAAAGCATCTTCGCTGGCCGAGACTGCTGAGGAGGCGAAGGATCGCCTTCCTGTGGCCGTTCCTGATCCTCCTGGCGGCCTTCGTAGGCTTTCTTCAGCTCCTCACCACCGACGGCGGCACTGCCACCAGCACGACCACCAACTTGGCGCCCTTTGGGACGCCGACCGCTTCCCCGACGGAGTCGGCGCCCACTCCGACAGCGACCCCACCTCCTTTCGTCTACCCGGACCCCCAATCGCTGGAGCAGGCCACGGTGGTAGAGGTCATCGATGGCGATACAATCGATGTCCTGATCGGCGGCGAGGCGCAGCAGGTACGCTACTACGGCATCGATGCCCCCGATAAGGGCAAGCAATGCTTCAACGAGGCGACAGAGCGGAACCGCGAGCTGGTGGGAACGACTGTCAGGCTAAAGGCCGACGTCCGAGACCAGGACGACTCTGGGCACCTGCTCCGCTATGTGTTTTCCGAGGAGGGCCTATCGCTGGACGCTGCTCTGGTGAGCGAAGGCCTGGCCAAGGCCTGGCGCCAGGACGGACTCTATCGCTTCCGCCTTATCGCCCTGGAGGATCATGCGCGCACCCAGGGCATCGGGTGCTTGTGGAAATAGGCAGCGCCGCCGGGTATCTGCGCCGATAGGTCAACGCACCGGCTGTTGCCTGGCGGCCGCCAAGGCCCCGCGGGTGTGCTCGACGGTCTCCTCCACATCTTGCCGCTCGATCCCATAGTGAGTGACCATGCGGATGCGGCCCGCCGCTACCAGGGCCAGCACTTTCCTCTCGGCCAGGCGGTTTCGGAGATTCCAGAGGTCGCAGTCGTCCGCGGTGAAGAAGACGATGTTCGTGTCCACCTGGGGCGGCAGCAAGCGCACCCCAGGCAGTTGAGAAAGGCCCTGAGCCAGCAGCCGGGCGTTGTCGTGATCGTCCTGCAAGCGGTCGATCATCGTTTCCAGGGCGACGATGCCCGCGGCGGCGATGACCCCGGCCTGGCGCATGCCGCCGCCGACCATCTTGCGGTACTTGCGAGCCCGCTCGACGAATTGGGCGCTGCCGCAGAGGACGGAGCCGACGGGGCAGGCTAGACCCTTGCTGAGGCAGAAGGCCACCGAGTCGGCAGAGCGAGCCAGATTGGCCGCCGACACCCCCAGGGCCACGGCAGCATTGAAGATGCGGGCGCCGTCCAGATGGACGGGAAGCCCCCAGCGATGGGCCACCTGAGCCACGGCCTCCGTGTCGGCCTCAGTGAGGGCGGCACCGCCGCAACGGTTGTGGGTGTTCTCCAGACAAACCAACCCGGTGTGGGCGTAATGAATGTCAGGAGGACGAATGGCTTCCTCCACATCTTTGGGGTCGAGGCGGCCGCCGCTGTCGTTGGGGAGTGGCCGCAACTCGAGGCCACCTAGAGCGGCGGCTCCGGCGACCTCGTAGTGGAAGGTGTGAGCCTCGCTGCCGAGGAGCACTTCGTCGCCGCGCTGGCAGTGAGCCAAGAGGGCGATGAGGTTGCTCATGGTGCCACTGGCCGTGAGGAGCGCGGCCTCCTTGCCCAACATCTCGGCGGCGATGGCCTCCAGCCGATTGACTGTGGGGTCCTCCTGCCAGACGTCGTCGCCCAGGTCGGCCTGGGCGATGGCCTGGCGCATGGCGGGGGTGGGCAGGGTAACGGTATCGCTTCTGAGATCGATGATCCTGTTAGGGCTCATGAATCGAGCACTCCCGCCCCTTCACTGCCCCTTCGCTTCGCTCAGGGCTTCGGCTCAGGACAGGCTCAGGGCAGGCTCAGGATGTACCCTTGCGCTCCCAGAGCGCCTGGTAGTTTTCGCCGCCGCGGATGGCTGTCAGCACCTCGGATTTCTCCTCTTCCACCAGCTCCTGGAATACCGTCTCGCAACGCTCGTCGATACCCGGATAGCCGCTGCGGTTCAGTCGGTCGACGATGCGCTGCCAGAGGCCGACGGAGCGGAAGGTCTCCACGTGGCGAGGCCAGGTGAAAGACAATATCTTTTCGGGAAGGGGAAAGCGGGGGCGCAGATCCTTGAGGCTGGCGAAGCGCTCCTCCGCCGAGGCTGTCTTGGGCACCAGCTTGAGCAAGGGCCCATCGACTTCGTCGTGGCGGCCGTCCAAGAGGAGGCGCTTGTCCAGAATGGCGAAGCGGATCACCAACACGTCGGCGGTGTCGATGACCTGCATCACTTCGTCCAAGTCCATGCCGAATTCATCCATGGCGCACGCCTGCTGGAGACCCGCCTGGGCCGAAAGTCGGCCGACCTGTCGGCCCCGGCGAGCAGGTATCTAGTTCATTCTACCCGCTGGCCGCAATGAGGGTCAACGCGGCGTGGGGGTCAAGGACAACTGGCGGTCGTTCCGTTGCCCGCCGAAAGAGACGGATGCTATGATGGCCGTGATGCGGGTCGAAGAGACGAAGCCTTCCAACGGCCGCTCCCTGCGCCTGCGCTGGCGGCGTGATGCTCTCTTCTTCGCCGTGGCAGCGGCCGTCCTCGCCCTCGACCAGCTCACCAAGCACGTCATCCGGGCCACCCTGGCGCAGGGCGAGGCGTTCCCCGAGGGCTGGCCGGTGCGCTTCGTCCACGTCCAGAACACCGGCGCCGCCTTCGGCATCCTCCAGGAGCAGAACGCCTTCCTGGTGATCACCACCGTCATCGGGGTGAGCGCGATCCTTCTCTACTACCTGTATCCGCCCTTCGAGCACAGCATCGTGGTCGCCGCCCTGGGCCTGCTGCTGGGAGGAGCCATCGGCAACCTGTCCGACCGCCTGCGCCTGAGGGAGGTCACCGACTTCATCGACTTTCCCCACTACCCAGCCTTCAACGTGGCCGACTCTTCCATCGTGGTGGGTGTGGCAGTGCTGGCCGCATTCCTGTTGCTGCACCGACCCTTCGACGCTGCTCAGGGCAGGCCCAAGCCATGACTCAGGCGCTGGAGCTTTTCGCCGACCGCGAGGGCGAGCGCCTGGACGCCTTCCTCGCCCGCCGCTGTGGGGAAAGCCCGCCTGCCGGACGGGCAGGGCTCTCTCGCTCCCAGGCCCACAAGCTGATCGCCGACGGGCTGGTAACCGTGAACGGGGCAGCCAGCAAGCCCGCCCACCGGCTGGCTCGCGGCGACGACGTCTTCGTTCTTCTGCCGCCGCCGGAGGTCATGGCCCTAGAGGCAGAGGCCATTCCCCTGCGGGTGGTCTATCAGGACGAGGACGTCATCGTGGTGGACAAGCCAGCCGGCCTGACGGTGCACCCGGCGGCCGGGCACCCCCACGGGACGCTGGTCAATGCCCTACTGGCCCTCTACCCAGACCTGGCGAACATCAAGGGGACACTACGGCCTGGTATCGTCCACCGCCTGGACAAGGACACCTCTGGCCTGCTGGTGGTGGCCAAGAACGAGAGGGCACAAGCCAACCTGGCCCGCCAGATGAAGAACCGCGAGGTGCACAAGGTGTACCTGGCGCTGGTGCAGGGACGAGTCGAGCCGCCGGAAGGAATCATCGATGCGCCTATTGGGCGACACCCGCGCCATCGCCAGCGGATGGCGGTGCTGGAGGGTGGCCGCTCGGCCCTCACCCGCTATCGGGTTCAGGAGCAGGTGGGTGACTACTCGCTGGTGGAGGTGGAGCCCCTGACCGGGCGCACCCA
>CAYGYF010000133.1:0-4751 GCA_964354065.1 uncultured Dehalococcoidia bacterium
GGCGGAGCTGGGGCGGAAGGTGCAGATCGTAGGGGACGACCTGTTCGTGACCAACGTGGAGCGCATCCAGAAGGGCATCCACGAGGGAGCAGCCAACGCCGTGCTCGTCAAGCCCAACCAGATCGGCACGCTGACGGAGACGCTGGCGGCCATCGAGGCGGCCAAGGCGGGTGGCTGGCGCGCAATGATCTCCCACCGCAGCAGTGAGACCAAAGATACGACGATAGCCGACCTGGCGGTCGCCACCGGTTGCGGCCAGATCAAGAGCGGCGCCCCTGCTCGCGGCGAGCGGACGGCCAAGTACAACCGCCTTCTGCGCATCGAGGAGGAGCTGGGGGCAGCCGGCCGCTTCGCCGGCCGCGAGGCGCTGATGCGGTCACGCTAGCCCCGAACGGCCGCGCTTCCCACCCGCCGATCCCTTCCGCGCTCGCACCCCGCGGGATGTAGAGACGTTTTGGTTACTGGCTATATACTTACGCCGTCCTTATTCCGTCCGTCAACTAGAGGAGGTACGCGATGAGAAGGTTCGGCTGGGTGGCTCTGGCAGCGATTCTGGTGCTAGCCCTGACCGTGGTGGCGGTGGGCGAAGCGGGACTGAGACCGTTCGGCGACGGCTCCGTCCGCGCGGCCGAGGGTGACCCGGTCGCCTACATCGGCATAGATATGGATCCAACTGGGAACGAGTTGCCGTCGGCTGCGGGGCCAGGCGCCCAGGGCCCGAGAGACAGGTGCATCTCCAAGCTGAGCACGGATCCCGACTTTACCATTGACATCTATGCCGACGCCATCCCCCTGAACGAGGAGGCGACGGGCTACAACGTCCAGTTGAACTGGTCGCCAGACAACATCGACATCGTCAACCCCATCACTGAGGGGATGCTGACGTTCGGCTACTACGACAACAAGCCTGGCAACAATAACCCGGTGGCCACCTGCTCCTATGGCGAGTGTGAGAACGAGAACCTGAACCCCGGCCACGCCAACGCGGTCACCCTAAACCACGATCCGAGGCCGAAGGCTACCTCGCCGTGGGACGCCGGTGGGGTCAACCTGACCCCGGGCGAGCAGAGTTGGGAAGGGTCGCAGGTGATAGAGCGAGTCAGCATCGACATCAACGGTGCTGGGCCGCAGATAGTCAAGCTGTGGCTGAAGGGCGGTCCTCTACCCATCAACATCGTCGTCGACGACGAGTTGGTCCTCACGAACCCGGTGGGGGCCGCCATCGACGGCACATACGACCGCGACGGCGACACCATCGTCGACGACTACTCGGTGCAACTGGCCATCGACACGCCCTGCCCGGAGCAGCCGACGACCACGCCGACGCCTGGCGTCACGGGCACGGCCACGCCCACGCCGACCGCCACGGGCACGCCGAGCCCTGGGGGCTTGGCCGCAGGCTGGAACTACGTCTGCTATGTTGGTAGCGGCCGGCCGATCGAAGAGGCGCTGGCAGCCATCGGTGCGGAGGTGCAAGCCGTTTACCATCTGAAGCCCGACCAGACGTACGAGGGATGGTTTCCGGGCAGATCAGACATTAGCAACCAGATCACCGATCTCAACCCTTATGAGGCCCTGTTCATACTCATGGCGAACGCCGCCGACTGGCCACAGGAGACTGGGGTCTCGCCGCCAGCTAGCGTAGAGCTGGTGCAGAACTGGAACAGCGTCTGCTACAGCGGCGAGACGAAGGGGGCGGAGACGGCGATGCAGGGGGTCGAAGGGGGATTTGGCGTCGTATACGCTCTGAGCGCCACCCAGGGCTGGCAGCAGCTCGTGCCCGCGAGGCCTGATCTCAGCAAGCTATCCGAGCTAGCTCGATCCACCGCGGTGTTCATACTGGTCACCCAGGAGGGTGGCACCCAGTGGACGTTTGAGCCGTAAGCCACCCCTATTCTGGCCCCCAGGCAGGGTCGCTGTCCTTGCCGGGGTTATCGGTGATCTGCATGAGGTCGCTGCCGTCAGTCCTGACGACGAACATATCGAAGTTCAAGGGGTCGTAGCGGTTGGAGGAGAAGGCGATCCACTTGCCGTCGGGGGAGAAAGTGGGCTCGATGTCGAGGGCGGGGTTGTTGGTGAGGTTGGTGTCGGCGGAGCCGTCGGACTTGATGGTGTAGATTTCATTGTTGCCTTCGAGGCCACCACGAATTGAGCGGTAGACGATGAGGTCACCGGCAGGAGACCAGGCCGGCTCAGCGTGAAAATCGGCGTCGCTCTTGACTGCCTTGATGTCGGTGCCGTCGGCGTTGACGGTGCAGATCTGGCTGATTTGCCTGGTGGGGCTGGCGGCATAGTAGGTGATGCGCTTGCCGTCGGGCGACCAGCCTCCGAGGAAGGACCCCGCCTTGCAGGGGGGCGCCGTGCTCTCCGACTCGGCCTCCATTACCGTCTTGACGTCGCTGCCGTCGCTGTTCATGACCATGATCGTGCCCTGACGGCTGAAGGTGATGCGATTGCCATCGGGGGACCAGCGGGGGATGCGGTCGCCAGCGTCGCCGGTGGTAAGCTTGGTGAGGCCGCTGCCGTCGGCGTTGGCGACGAAGATGTTGAAGGTGCCGTCGCGGTTGGAGGCCCAGGCGAGCTTCTTGCCGTCCGGGGACCAGGAAGAATCCCAGTCTTCGCCGGGGTTGTTGGTGAAGTTGACCTCCTGGCCGACGGCGGTAGTGACGTAGATCTCCAGATTGCCGTCGCGGTTAGAGGTGAAGGCGATCTTGCCGGTGGGGAGGGGCGCCCCGCGTTGGACGGTTGGGCCAAGGGTGCCAGCAGCGGGGGCGGTGGTCGCTGGCGAGCCGGCGGGGGCCGTGGCGGCTGGGGAGCCGCCAGGGGTATGTGTTGGCGTGGGGGAAGCTTTCTCGCCTCCGCCGCCGCAGGCCGCTGCCAGGAACACCGCGACTAGGACCAGTATCGCTGTCAGTGGTTTCACCGCCATGCCTCCTGTGTGCCGCGAGGAGTTCCTGCGGGCGGGGGCAGGCCCACCCCTACACAAGAACGTCCAATCAGTGGCAGAATCTTACCGTATCTATTGGAGGTAGTGCAAGGGGTGGTGTGGCGAGAGAACCAAGAACATAGAACCTATGACGGCCGGGGCAAGGGGAGATTCTTCGCTTCGCAGATTCTTCGCTTCGCTCAGAATGACAGACGAGCGGTGGCGTCGGAATGACAGACGAGCGGTGGCCCAGTAATGACGCCTGGGCCAGGCATCACCCTGAGCGTCCGCCAGAGGCGGACCCGCCTCCGGCGGGTAGTGAAGGGTCTGCCGGGTAGAGGTTGGACCAGGAGCCGGGGGCGGCTACGGGCAGAGGCGAGCCCTGCCCCTACGGGGGATGAGGCGTCATAATCAATTGAAGACAGATTCCTGAACAATAAGTTTTGCAATTTCTTTGATTATGGAGAGAATTTCCCGCCTAGGGTATTGACAACTTTGGGCAGGGGGTGTATAAGTATGTCGTTGCATAACGGCAAAACATAATATCCCCCTCGATAGGCGTCCCCAGCCGGCCGGGGGCTTTGTACCGAGAGAGGACGGGCGGCGATTCTCTCGAAGGGAGGAGTTCGATGGCCGGTAAGCGTTTGTTTGTCCCCCTCGTATTGGGTTTCGCAATTCTCCTCGCGTTAGCGCTGAGCGACCACTTCGCCAGCGCCACCGTGGTCAAATCTACGTCCCTCATCAGGCTGTGCGCAGCCACCGAAGATGCAGCTACGCGCAATACCGGACAGGACCCGCCGTGCGTCACCCAGAACAACGCGGCGGGCTCCAGGGCAGACCTTCAGCAGTGGTATTCCATGCCCGCCCCCGACCCCAACTTCGCCAAGATCAACACCATCACTGCCCCGGCGGCGTGGACGCTGGCCAGCGACATTGCAGCCAACAGGGGCACCTGGATGGGCAAGATGGCTTCCACCAACACCCTGAGCCTTCTGAACGGCCCCTGCAACCAGGGCTTTACCCTCTCCTTCAGGTTCCTGGCCAGCACCACCAACACCGCCCAGGCCATCGATTGGAATGAGCCCCTCGGCGGGCGCAACCTGGCGGAGGACAACACGGGGGCTAACTGCGCCGGTGGCCCCAACTTACTGCCGGACTACGTGGACTGCTACCCCTCGTACCTGAACACGATGTTCGACCCGGACGGCGACCCGGTGACCCTCAACTCGCTGGTGCCGAGGTCGCGGTTGAGCTCCCACGTCCAGATCACGCAGGGCGCCCCGCCGACGGAGCTCTCCTTCGTGACCTTCAACCTCGGCGACCTCATGAACCTGCCGGCGCCGGACAGGTATTTCGGCGCCGCCCTGGGCTACGTCAACTTCGTGGTGCTGAACAACCCCGCCGGCGCGTTGATGCCGAGCTCCATCAGCGCCTTCTGCACCAACCTGAGCACCGTCACCACCATCTTCGGGGCCACGCCGGGAAGGCCCAACTACATCCCCCTGGCGGGCACCGCCGCGGAGCTAGGCACCCAGTGCAACGGCTCTAACGACGCGGACGGCGGCACCGTCGACGCGGTGATCGACGACGGCTGCTTTAGGACGCCCGGCCCGGCCCCAGGAGAGGACTTCAACAACACGGGTGAGGGCTGCAAAGACTTTCCCCTCAACACCATCTGCTGCAACGGCCTGGACGACGACGGCGACGGCGTGAAAGACGACGGGTGCGTGGTGTCCGACTACTGCGGCCCCAACCGCGCGGGCGACACCGTCGACAACGACGGCGACACCACCACCGACGAGGGGTGCAACCTTCTGGGCGCCCA
>CAYGYF010000134.1:0-4735 GCA_964354065.1 uncultured Dehalococcoidia bacterium
CGCCCAGAGCCTGACGGACAAGCCGGTGAAGGGGATGCTCACCGGCCCCTACACCATGGTCGAGTGGTCCTTCGATGAGTACTACGACTCGCGGACGGAGGCGGTGCTGGCGATGGCGCGGGTCATCCACCAGGAGGCAGTGGAGCTGGAGAGGGCCGGCGCCCGGTACATCCAGGTGGACGAGCCGGCGGCTTCCACTCGCCCCGAGGAGATGGACCTCGTCTCGCATGGCCTGTCCATCGTCACCGAGGGGCTCAAGGCCAAGACGATCACCCACATGTGCTACGGCGACTTCGCCAGGGTGTTCGACCAGATCCTGAATCTGCCCGTCGACCAGTTGGACATCGAGACGGCCAACCGCGGCTACGACCTGCTGGACCTCTTTCGCCAGCACAAGTTCGACAAGGAGATCGCCCTCGGCGTGGTGGACGCGCACAGCCACGTGGTGGAGACGGTGGAGCAGGTGAAGGCGGGCATCCGCAAGGGGCTGGAGGTAGTGCCGCCTCAGCGGCTGTACATCGACCCCGACTGCGGCCTGAAGACGCGCACCTGGGAGGAGGCGGCGGCCAAGCTGCGGGTGCTGGTGCAGGCTGCGCGCGAGGTCAGGCGCGAGCTGGGGATAGGCGACTAGCCCGCCGTGGGGTGGGTAGGGGCAGGGGCAAGCCCTGCCCCTACTGAACACACGCTAGGAACAGCTTTCCGGTGTACTGCGTCACGTCAGGAATCAGGATCTGGCCGTTAAGGTCCAGGTCCAGGCGGCAATTCGGATCGGCGCTCGGGCAGGTCACCGGGGTGAACAGCTTTCCGGTGTACTTCGTCACGTCGGGAATCAGGATCTGGCCGTTGTTGTCCTGGTCCAGCGGCCACGCCGGGTCCGAGGTGTTGTCGGGGCAGTCGTCCAGCGGGTCGGTGCCAAGGTATCCCTCAGCGGCGTCGGTGTAGCCGTCGCCGTCGCTGTCGGGTCCGGCGGCGATGGTTAGGGTATCGGTAGCGACGCTAGATATATGCCCAAAGTTGTTCGTTGATCGCGTGCGGAAGATGTGGGTTCCATCGGCTACCGGTGATGGCGGGGTGAAGGTGTACAGCTCGCTTTCCTGGTCGAAGGCGCCGTCGGTGGGGACGACGCCGGCGATGATAAAGGGGCCGCCGTCCAGGTTCCACTGTGCCGCCGCCACCCTAGAGACGGTGACAGGCGACGGCGAACGGTAGTAGGGGATGCCCTCAATCGTAACCGTGTTCAACCCCCCAACCGGGTACGGCGTGTTGCCGGCCGAGGCCGAATAGGTGGGCGTACTGTCAGAGGTGGGGTCAGGCGTATAGGGGGTCAGGGAGACGGTAGCGGTGCGCACCACGTCTACCACGGCCGGCACCCCTCCCGGATTCCGCCACCCGATGGCTCCCCGCGCTGAGATCGACACGTCCGCGTCCGCCAAGGGGGGATCGACCCTACTGAGCTCTTCGTACGGCCCCATGACGGAGACGTCGCCGGTAAAGCCCCCGTTGTTGCAGGAGGCGTTAAACTCGTTGAGATAGCCCCAACTGTCGGTGGTGAGACAGCCGGAGGCGTATTCGTCCAAGGCACCGAAGTTGTGGCCGGTCTCGTGGAGGGACACGAGGTGCATCTGGCTAATGCCATAGCCACCGTTGTCGTACGTCAGCCCTTGCGTGGGGCCGTTCAGCTCTCCCCAGGCGTCTCTGCCGCCGGAGAAACTTCCATCGGCATCGTTCAGACTGTCCACGACGAAGATGACAAATCCCCAGTCAGCACCGAGGGCCGTCCGACGGGCGTTGGCGAAGGAACGGGCCACCGTATAGTAGTTGCCGGGAGTGGCCGGGAAGCCCAGGGCCGTCAGCACGTCCGCGATCCATAGTCCCCTCTCTTCGAACGTGCGTGTAATCGGCTCACAGGACGTGGGTTGCAGCCCCTCGTAACCCAGCAGGAAGGTCAGCGGGCTGGGGGCCCCAGAGCGGGAGGTCCAAAAGGCCAGGCCGGCGCTGATCTCCGACAGGACCGTACCCTGACGGGGCGCGTCCCAGTTCTCGGGGAATAGGGTGTCTGGCGGTGAACAGTTGCCCACCCCGCCGGCGCCGGTAGACTCCACGAAGACAACGCTGACGACAATGGTGCCCGCCATGAACTCGCTGGTCTGGGTGGAGGTTGGGGCTGCAGGCACGGTTGGTACCCCGGGCGCCTCCGGCGGCGGGATCACGAAGTCCGGGCCCTGACGCTCAGGCGGAGGCCCAGACGGGGCGGCAGCGGCTATGGGGTCTGGGACTCCTCGGAAGACCGTGTTCCAGATGTGAGCGACGAGCTCAGCCTGCCCCCCCAGGGCCGTGAGCGAGGCAGGGTCTGCCACACCTCTCTCGATACGCGCCACGGATGGGTGCTGGCTCAGCGCCAGCTCTACCCCAGGGTTGAGCGTAGCAACAAAGGCGTTAGGAGGGTAACCCTGAGGCACTTCCCCGCCGTTGTTGCGGACCACGGCCAGCGTCTGGTAGAAGCTGGCCAGATCCAGCGTGGAGAGTATGACCAGCGCATCATCCTGACTGCTAGGCGAGGTACTGCCGCTCGGGCTCCCCTCGACCACCGCTGCCAGGGCCACAGGGTTCGGCCCGTCGTGGGAAGGGTGGCGGGTCCCCATCGCCACTGTGGCCAGGGCCACTAGCACCAATAACAGCCCAGCGCCGATACGCTTCTTGGTCATCGCGGGCTCCCTTCCGGCTGCCCAATCCGGTCCAGGCCTCCCGGCGTGACGGTCAGCCCCTATGATGTCTTGTCGGTGGTGCGCGTTATGTTCGGCAACGCATTCATGATAGTCACTTTGCGGGGATTGTCAAGACTTTATGGCAACAAATGCAAGGATTTTTCGCCGAGGATATGTGCCCGCCGGCAGCCTGGTGGGGGCGAGCGGCGATGGAGGCCTGAAGGCCTCCGCTACGCCTGGCCGTGCAAGGGCCATGATCCATCGATGTAGAGGAAGGCTTCAGCCTTCCATCCCATCGCTCGTAGGTCGAGGTCTTCAGACCGCGACGGTGATTCTGCGAGGGTCTGAAGACCTCGTCTACTCGACGGCGCCTGCGAGAGGCGCCCCTACTTTCGTTGACGTCTCTCCTTAGCGCGTGCTAGAATATGCCCGACGAGCCTGCCTAGCGGCAGGCGGGCTCGTTGCGCGAGGGGGCGAGGGCCGGATCACTCGGCCCTCGTTGTATGTAGAGACCGTATGGCGACAAGAGAGACGAAGGGAACCGCGCCTGCTGCCCAGGAGGGCGGCCCGCTGGCTATCGATTACATCTTCCATCCGCGCTCGGTGGCGGTGGTGGGGGCGACGCTGCCCCGGTTCGGCCCCGGCGGCATGGGTAACAGCTTCCTTGTCGCCCAGCAGGACATGGGTTTCGAGGGCGGCATCTATCCCGTCAACCCCAAGCACCAGGAGATCGAGGGGCTCAAGTGCTACCCCAGCCTGCTGGATATCCCCGAGCCGGTGGACCATGTCATCTCCGCTGTGCCCGCCCACGTCGTGCCCCAGGTGATCGAGGACTGCATCGCCAAGGGGGTCAAGAGCATCCACTTCTTCACCGCCGGCTTCAGCGAGACGGGCGACGAACAGAGTGCCGAGCTGGAGCGCCAGGTGGTGCAGCGGGCCCGCGAGGCTGGGATTCGGCTCATCGGCCCCAACTGCATGGGGCTGTACTGCCCGGCGGCCAAGATCGCCTTCATGCCGAGCTTTCCGGTCGAGCCGGGGCCGGTGGGCTTCCTGTCCCAGAGTGGGGGCAACGCCGGCGACATGGTCTACTCGGCGGCGCCGCGGGGCATCCGCTTCAGCAAGGTGGTGAGCTACGGCAACGCCGCCGACCTGAACGAGGGCGACTTCCTGGAATACCTGGCCGAGGACCCTGACACGGAGATCATAGCCGCCTACATCGAAGGGGTCAGGGACGGGCGGCGCTTCTTCCGGGCGATGCGCAGGGCGGCGGCCCGCAAGCCGGTCATCGTCCTCAAGGGCGGCCGCACCGACGCCGGGAACCGGGCCGCCTTCTCCCACACCGGCAGTCTGGCCGGCTCGGCGGTGGTGTTCGCTACCCTGCTGCGTCAGGTGGGAGCCGTGCGGGTGGACAGCGTGGACGAGCTGGTGGACCTGACGGTGGTCTTTCGCTTCTTCGGCGAGCCTCCCGCGGGCCGGGGCGTGGCCGTGGTTGGCGTGGGCGGCGGATTCAGCGTCTTCGCCGCCGATGAGGTGAACGAGACGGGGCTGGACCTGCCCAATCTGTCGGCCTCGGTGCAGGAGCAACTGCGGCAGTTCACGCCGGTGGCCGGCAGCAGCGTGCGCAATCCGGTGGACACCATCGCGCTCATGAACCCGGAGAAGCTAGTCGAGACCCTGCGCATCACCGGGTCTGATCCGAATGTGGACGTCATCCTCTGTCACACTGGCTTCGGCTGGGGCCCCTGGCGGCTAATGCAGCCGACGGCCTCCGTCACCTTTGACCCGGCGATGGTGGTCAAGGCCATGAGCGACGCCATGGTGCGGGGGCGGGAGGCCGTCGGCAAGCCGTTCGCCGTGGTGGTGCGCCCCCCGCTGGACGCCCATGCGATGGAGCAAAGCCTCGACTTTGAGGAGAGATGCTGGCGGGCGGGCCTCCCCGTCTTCCCCAGCATCCCCCGCGCCTGCAACGCCATCGCCAAGATGGTGCGCTGGGGGGAGATGCGCCAGGACGCTTCGGCGTAGCCGTCACG
>CAYGYF010000135.1:0-4733 GCA_964354065.1 uncultured Dehalococcoidia bacterium
TCCTCCAGCATCTGGCGGGTGGGCTTGCAGTACTGGCAGGGCTGGCGGCCGGGCAGGAACAGGGATGTCTCCTTCTGGGTGAAGAAGTCGATCTTGACCGAATTCACTAGCTCGCGGCTGAACCGCTCCCGCAGAAACTCCTGATCCTTAAGCGGTATCACCGGACTCCCCCTTGTTCACCCCATCGCGAGTCTTGCGCCAGACTACAAACAAGCGCTGAAGGGCGGTGAGATTGGCGAGAACGGCGAGGATCCAGAGGGCGATCCTCACCTGGTCTATTATAGAGCCGCCGCCAATGATGATCACCCTCTCGACGCGGGTGAATATCCCCTCTCGTATCTCCAGCCCCAGGGCCTCTCCCCGCGCCTTCACATAGCTCACCAGCAGGGAGCCGGCGAGGGCGGCGAAGATCAGGAGCACCTCCTGGCGGGCGTCGCGGTCGCTGTAGTAGTAGAGGAGCCCAAAGAGGACGGCCGCCTCTGAGACACGGTCCATGACGGCGTCGAAGACGGCTCCGAAGCGGGTCACCTGGCCGGTGGCTCGGGCTAGGGCGCCGTCGAGCAGGTCCATCGCCCCCGCCGCCAGGACGACGATGCCGCCCGCCAGGAACTCGCCTCTGGCGAGGAGAGTTGCCGCCCCGGCGCTGCCCAGGACGCCCAGCAGGGTGAGAGCGTTGGGGCTGACGTGCGCCTTGGCTAGCAGGAAGACAATGGGATCGGTGATGGGCTTGATGATGCGGCGGAGGTTCGTATGGGGCAGGAGGGTGAACATGCCTGGCTGGCGCTAGGGCGCCCCGCCTCCCGCTGGCGTCGCCCCCATTTCCTGCCTGACCCGTTCGTAGAAGGCGAGCACCTGCTGGGAGATCCGGGCCCAGTCGAAGTTCTGGGCCTTGGCCTGGCCGTTGCGGCCCATCTCCTGGCGGCGATCGGGGTCGTTCAGGAGCTGGAGCAGGGCTTCGGCCAGAGCGCTCGAATCGCGGGGAGGCACCAGTAGCCCCTCCACGTCGTGGCTGACCACGTAGGCGAAGCCCTCGATCTGAGACGCGATGACGGGCGCGCCGGCGGCCATGGCTTCCACGAGGATGAGGCCGAAGCTCTCGTTGCCGGTGTTGGGGGCGCAGAAGACGTCGGCCGTCTGATAGTAGCGGGGCAGGTCTTCGTCGGACGCGTAGCCGGCGAACACCACGTCCTTTAGTCCTGTTTTGTGCACGAATGCCTCGCACCTGGAGCGCATGCCGCCGTCGGGCCCGACGATGATCAGGCGGGTATCGGGCATCTTGGCCTTGACCTGGGCGTAACCCTCAAGGAGGTAGGGCAGCCCCTTCCGTTTCTCCAGGCGGCCCAGGAAGAGAATGTTGAGCTTGCCGTCCTTGTACTCGGCGAAGGGCGCCACCGGCGCGGCGAACTGCGCATAGTTCACGCCGTTGGGGATGATCTCGTAGCGGTCGGGGAAGTAGCGACTGATCAGGCGCTGGGCGGCCGGCGAAACGGCGACCCTGCCGTGGATCCTCTTCCACCATACGGCTATCGCCGGGTGAAAGTAGGCATACCAGCGTCTGCCCTCATCTTTGGCGGCGTGGAAGGTGGCTATGTTTATCGCTTGGGAACGGCGCAGGAACTGGAAGGGCAGCAGCGGCACGAAAGGCTCGTGCAGGTGAATGACCTCGAAGCCCTCGCTGGCCAGCACCCGGTCGACCCTGGCCCCCAGGGTCAGAGAGAGAGTGACGTGAGCCACCGAGCCGCCGGCGGGAAGGCCGATGGGACGCTCGCCGATGACGATGAGGTCGTCGCGGTCAAGGCCGTTCCGGCAAGAGGCGGGAGCGATGATCCGCACGTCATGGCCCAGTCGGGCATAGTTGTCGGCTAGCTGGCAGACGTGCTTGTTCACCCCGCTGGGGACGGCAAAATCGTAGGGCGATACCAGTCCGATCTTCATGGCAGGAAGGAGAAGATACGCTTTACAAAGCTCTTGGCCGTGGGGCCCCACCCCAGAGTGCGGGGGGTGACGGTGAGGCCACGCCAGGTCTGGCGCAGCAGTTGCCCCAGCCCGATCTCCAAGGGCCCGGGATGGCGGCCGGTGACGGCTCTGGTCTTGCGGGCGAGAATGGCCCGGCGCAGGTCCTCGGCGGTGGAACCCGGGAAGAGGGTGTAGGCGGTACCCACTGCCGCCAGGAAGTGGGCGTCGCTACCTCCTACCTCCGCCAGGTGATAGCGCTTCTGGTTCAGCTCGATGGCCTTCCCAACGCTCAGGCGAGCGGCGAACGTCCCGTTGCCTACCTCCATGCCATCGAAGTATACGCCATCGCTGTCTGTTCTCATAATCCGCTCGATAGTGCGCTGGCCGAGGCTGCGAGTCAGCCAGCTCAGGGGGTGGGGGATGACACACAGGCCGCCCTGGCGATGCACCGCCTCCAGCACCTCGACCAGTGGTCGCAGGCCGGGCAGGGGCTCCTCTACGTACAGGGCCAGTAGGTGGCCCTCCAAGGCCGTCACCTCCACCCCCAGCACCACCTCGAACCGGTAGCGCCCCAGCGCCCACAGCTCCCGTGCCTGATAGGCTCCCCTGATATTGTCGTGGTCGGTGACGGCGATGACCGACAGTTCGCCTGCCTGCTCGACATAATCCAGAAGTTCCTGCACTTCGGCCATCCCGTCACCGACGGCCGTGTGGATGTGGAGGTCGGCTTTGGCCAGATCGCCGCTACGACTCATCGGTTTGCTTGCCGCCTTCCCAGACCGCCTCCAGCACAGTCCATTGGCCGGGATCGGTTTGCAGGTGCGGCTCGAAGTGCTCCAGGAGCCGCCGCACATTGGTCTTCAGGTCGGCCTGGGGGTCGCCGGTGTGGATCATCTCCAGGGGTGGGTCCAGGAAGACCTCGACGGCACCGCCGTTCCTTCTGTAGGAAAAGACAGGGATGAGGGCTGCATCGGTACGCATCGCCAGGTCTACAGCTCCTAGCGGCATGCTGGCCGGGGTGCCGCAGAAGGGCACAACCAGGCTCCTTCCCTCGATGTCCCGGTCGCACATGACGCCTACCACTCCCCCTGCCTTGAGGGTGCGCAGGGCGAGCTTGACGCTCGAGACGCTCACCGGCAGGAAGGTGTGCCCCTGGCTCGACCGCAGGCTGTCCACGAGGCGCGAGAGAGCGGGCGGCTGGAGGCGCTCGGTGAGGACGGTCGTCTGCAGCCCCTTGGCCAATAGGCCCTGGATGGCCAATATGGGGTTGCCGAAGTGGGCGCTGGTGATGATCACCCCCTTGCCGTTGCTCAGCGCCGGAAGGGCATATTCGTCCAGCCCGTGGTAGATCAGCCTTTGGTCGAAGAACTTCTGCACGTTCAGGTGGGGCAGGCAGATGAGGTCGGCGTAGTACTTGGCCGTATTGCGAAAGACCTGGCGCGCTGCCCTGCGCAGCTCCTTCTTGGGGGTATTCGGCCCCATCACGTGGCGCATGTTGTCCCACACGTTTCGGCGAAGGTGCCTGGCGAAGAGGTAGGCCAGGTCTCCTGCCACTGCGGCAAGAACATACAGGACACGGGTGGGCAGTCGCCCCAGCAGGTGGACGGACATCAGGAACAGGAAGTACTTCCACATGGGCGGGGCGAGCGCTATCGGCGACGTCTACGATTGCGGCGCCGGCTGTGGCCCGGCTGTCCCTTCCTTCCGTTCGTCTTGGATGAACTCTTCCACCATCTGCCGGGCTTCATCGTCGGTGAACTGCTTGGGGGGTGACTTCATGAAATAGGCGGACGGCGCTTCTAAGGCGCCAGCTATGCCCCGGTCGAGGGCCAGCTTGCAGCAGCGGATGGCATCGATGACCACCCCCGCCGAGTTGGGGCTGTCCCAGACCTCCAGCTTCGCCTCCAGGTTCAGGGGCACCTCGCCGAAGGCGGTCCCTTCCATGCGGATGTGGCACCACTTGCGGTCGAGCAGCCAGGGAACGTAGTCGCTGGGGCCTACGTGGATATCGCTCTCGGCTAGTTGATAATCGAGCTGAGAGGTGACGGCGCCGGTCTTGGAGATCTTCTTGGACATCAGCCTCTCGCGCTCCAGCATGTTCAGGAAGTCCGTGTTGCCGCCGAAGTTGAGCTGATAGGTGCGATCCAGGCGCACGCCGCGGTCGCAGAACAGGCGAGTGAGGACTCGGTGGAGGATGGTGGCCCCCACCTGCGATTTGATGTCATCGCCGACCAGGGGCAGGCTGCGCTCCTCGAATCGCCGCCGCCAGTAGGCCTCGCGGGCGATGAACACCGGGATGCAGTTGACGAAGGCGCAGCCCGCCGCCAGCACCTGCTCCACGTACCACTTGGTGCCCTCCTCGGTACCCACTGGCAGATAGTTCACCACCACATGGGTCTCGGTGTCCTTCAGGATCTTGACGATGTCATCGGTGGGGCCTGGGGCCTTGTGGATCACCTGGGAGAGGTACTTGCCCAGGCCGTCGTGGGTCATGCCGCGATGGACGCGCACGCCAAGGTGGGGTACGTCGAAGAACTTGTAGGTGTTGTTGGGAGGGGTGTAGATGGCTTCCCCGAGGTCCTTGCCTACCTTGTTGATATCGATGTCGAAGGCGGCCACAAAGTCGATGTCGCCCACGTGATAGTCGCCCAGGTTCACGTGCATCAACCCCGGCACGAACTGGTTGTCCTCGGCGTGGCGATAATAGTGGACGCCCTGCACCAGAGACGAAGCACAGTTGCCGACACCGATAATGGCAACGTTGATCTTACCCAAGG
>CAYGYF010000136.1:0-4719 GCA_964354065.1 uncultured Dehalococcoidia bacterium
CTATCGCATCGGCCGCGGCGCCCTGGAGGCGGTGGGCATCGACTTCGACCTGGGCTCCCGCGACGTGGCCGCTCGCGGCAACTTCTGCACTGTGGACGATGGCGGCCTCGTTGTCGACCGCCGCGCTGGCCGCATCGACACCGACACCTGCGCCCGCCTCTGCGCCGAGCTGCGCACCATCGAGCTGCCGGGCGCGGAGCTGTTCGTGGAGCCGGTGCGGGAGCACCGCTTCCTCTTGGTGCTACGGGGCGACGGCCTCTCCGATGCCCTGAGTGAGACCGACCCCCAGAAGGTGGGCGTGCCGCCGGTCGAGGTGGAGGCCCTCGCCCCCGAGGCCCAGGCCACGGCCAAGCTGGTGAACGCCTTCGTAGCCCAGGCGCGGCAAAGGCTGCGCGACCACCATCCGGCGAACATGGTGCTGCTGCGGGGGTTCGCCCGCCGGCCGGAGCTGCCGTCCTTGGCCGACGTGTTCAAGCTGCGGGCGGCGGCCATCGCCTTCTATCCGATGTACCGCGGCCTGGCTAAGCTGGTGGGGATGACTGCCCTGCCCAGCGGCCCCTCCCTGGCCGAATCGCTGGCGGCGCTACGGGAGCACTGGGGGCAGTTCGACTTCTTTTTCGTCCACTACAAGGCGACTGATTCGGCGGGAGAGGATGGCGACTTCGAGCGTAAGGCGGCCAAGCTGGAGGAGGTGGACATCGCCATCCCCGAGCTGCTGGACCTCCAGCCGGACGTGATCATGGTCAGCGGCGACCATTCGACCCCCTCGACCTATCGGGCCCACTCCTGGCACCCGGTGCCCTTCCTGCTGCGCTCGCGCTGGTGCCAGCCCGATCGGGCGGAGCGATTCAACGAGCTGGACTGCCAGGTGGGCTCGCTGGGCCTGTTTGCGGCCACCGAGATAATGCCCCTGGCGATGGCCCATGCTGGGCGATTCACCAAGTATGGAGCGTGATCCATGAGCCGACGCATCCCCATCATTGCCGCCAACTGGAAGATGCACACCACCTCTGTTTCCGCTAGGGAGCTGTGTCGGGCGCTGAGGGAGCGGATCGATGGCCTGGGGGGGGTGGAGAAGGTGGTGTGCCCGCCGTTCGTGTTCCTGGCAGTGGCGGCCCAGGAGCTGGCGGGCTCGTCGATCAAGGTGGGGGCGCAGAACGTCTACTGGGAGGAGGAGGGAGCTTTTACAGGTGAGGTTAGCCCTCGCATGCTGGCTGACCTGTGCGAATACGTGATCATTGGCCATTCTGAGCGGCGCAAGTACTTTGGCGAGACGGACGAGACGGTGAACCGCCGGCTGAAGGCGGCCCTGGCCGCGGGGCTGCGGCCGATCCTGTGCGTGGGCGAGACGCTGGAGGAGCGCCAGGCCGGCCGCACCGAGGAGGTGCTCCTGCGGCAGGTGCGGCAGGGGCTGGCGGAGGTGGACATCCCCGAGGGGTTCGTCGTTGCCTATGAGCCGGTGTGGGCCATCGGCACGGGCATCCCGGCCAGTGGCAGCATGGCCAACGAGGCCATCGGCCTCATCCGGGGCGAGCTGGCGTCGCTGTACGGCGGGGAGAGGGCCGAAGCGGCTCGCATCCAGTACGGGGGCAGCGTCGATCCCAAGAACATCGGCGAGTTCATGAGCGAGCCGGAGATCGACGGCGCCCTGGTGGGGGGAGCCAGCCTCAGGGCCGACGCCTTCGCCGTGATCGTCGAGCAGTCGGCGCGGATCAAGGGGGCGCGGCAGTGGCGAGGGATCTGATCGCCATCGTCGGCCCGACGGCCAGCGGCAAGACTGCTCTGGGGGTGGCCCTGGCTCGCGCCTTTTCGCCTGGCGAGATCGTGGGGGCGGACTCGCGCCAGGTGTACCGCTACATGGACATCGGCACCGCCAAGCCCGCCGCTGGGCGGGAGCGCTCGCTGGTGCGCCATCACCTGATCGATGCGGTGGATCCCGACCAGGAGTTCAGCCTGGCCCAGTATCTGGAGCTGGCCTCGGCGGCGCTGGAGGATATCTGGTCGCGGGGAGGTCAGCCCCTGCTGGTGGGCGGCACGGGCCAGTACGTGTGGGCGCTGCTGGAAGGGTGGAAGGTGCCACGCTTGCCGCCTCAGCGAGAGGTGCGGCGAGCGCTGGAGGAGCGGGCCGCGCGGGAGGGGGCCGAGGCGCTGCATCGAGAGCTGGCGCGAGTGGACCCGAGGGCGGCGGAGCGCATCGACCCCCGCAACGTGCGGCGGGTCATCCGGGCCCTGGAGGTGTACCAGGCCAGCGGGCGGCCGATATCCCACTGGCAGGAGAAGGGCCCACCCGCCTGGGAGGCGCTTATCCTGGGCCTGACCTGCCCGCGAGACGAACTCTACCGGCGCATCGACGCTCGCGTGGACGGCATGATGGAGGCCGGGCTGGTGGAAGAGGTCAGGGAACTGCTGGCTAGGGGCTACAGCCCGTCTCTGCCCTCCATGTCCGGCATCGGCTACGGGGAGGTCTGCCAGTACCTGGCGGGCGAGCTGAGCCCTTCGACAAGCTCAGGGCAGGCTCTGGAGGTGGCGGTGGCTCGCATCAAGACGGCCAGCCATCGCCTGGCCCGCCAGCAGGGCACCTGGTTCCGGCGAGAGGACCCGCGCATCCGCTGGCTCGACGTATCGCTGGGCCATCCCTTTGAGGAGGCGGCGCGCCTTGTAGAATCGGAGCTAGGCCTGAGGAGAGTCGTCGCTCATGGACGCTGAGATAGGGACTTACAGGCGCCAGCTCCAGTCGCTCCTGGGGCGTGTCTGCGCTTGCCTGGAGGGGCTGAGCGAGGCGCAACTGAACTGGCGCCCGCCCATCGATGGGGCCAACAGCGCCTACGTCATCGCCGCCCACACCCTGGGCAACGCCCGCGCCTGGGTGCTGGGCATCGCCTGTGGCCGACCCATCGAGCGGGACCGGCCGGCCGAGTTCCGGGCCTCGGGCCGCGACGCCGCCGACCTGACGGCGCAGGCCCGGCGGCTGTCGGACGAGATCGAGGCGGCCCTGGCCGCCCTGTCGGCGTCGGCCCTGGGCCAGAGACTCCTGCCACTCAAATCGCTGTGGGGTGAGGGGGAGCCGCAGGAGATATCGGTGCGAGAGGCTCTCTTGCATGTGGTGGAGCACGCTTCCATCCACCTGGGCCAGCTTCAGATCACGCGGGACCTGGCCCTTCGAGACTGATAGACATAGGGGGTAGACATGACACGAGCGACGCGTAGAGCGAAGTACACAGTGATCCTTCAAGCAGAGACGGCTCCACAGTTCGAGGGCTACTACAATGCGATTGTACCGGCGTTGCCGGGGTGCTTTAGCTATGGAGCGAGCCGGGAGGAAGCGCTGGAAAACATACGCGAAGCGATTGAGATCTACTTAGAGGATTTGGAGGCCGGAGGGGAGCCCATACCGGAAGAACATATCGAGACCGTCGGAGTCGAAGTCTAGTGCCCCGGTTGCCGCGGGTCAGAGCGCCGGAGATCATTCGAGTTTTAGAACGCAAAGGATTTGTCCTTTCGCGCACACGCGGTAGCCACTATATTCTTCGTCACATGGAGAAAGGGAAAAGAGTAACTGTGCCTTATCATGCGACTAGGATGATTCCACCGGGGACAGTGGCAAACATCTTGAAGCAGGCGGAAATCAGTGTGGAAGAGTTCGTGGAACTGTTGAGGCGTTGAGGGCCGTGAAGTTCGTCAAGATGCAGGGGGCGGGCAACGATTTCGTCCTCCTGCGGGCGCAGGGGGACGAGCAGGACTGGTCGCGCCTGGCCCGGGCGATGTGCGACCGCCATTTCGGCATCGGGGCCGACGGCCTGATCCTGGTGCTGCCGTCGGAGCGGGCCGACGTGGGGATGCGCATGTTCAACCCCGACGGGTCGGAGGCGGAGATGTGCGGCAACGGCCTGCGCTGCATCGTCAAGTACGTCGTGGAGGAGGGCATAGCGCGGCCTCGCGGTGGGGGCATCGGTGTGGAGACGCCGACGGGGGTGCTGGCGGCCCAGGTGTTCGGCGAAGGGGGAAAGGTGGAGCGGGTGAGGGTGAGCATGGGCATGCCACGCTTCGCTCCCGAAGAGATCCCCGTGCTTGTAGAGGCGGAGCCACCCATCAAGGACTTGCCGCTGGACGTCGAGGGGCGGCGCCTGGGCGTGACCTGCCTGTCGATGGGCAACCCCCACGCTGTCTACTTCTCGGCTCGGCCGGTGGCCGAGTTCCCCCTGGAGCAGGTCGGGCCGAAGGTGGAGCATCACCCTCTCTTCCCCCAGCGGGTGAACTTCGAGGTGGCGCGGGTGCTGAGCCGCGACCTGATGGAGGCGCGGGTGTGGGAGCGGGGAGCGGGGGCGACCCTGGCCTGCGGCAGCGGCGCCTGTGCGGCGGTGGTGGCGGCGCGGCTCCACCACTTCGTAGACGATAGGGTTGACATAAAGCTGCCCGGCGGCACGCTGGCGGTGGAGTGGGATGGGGTAGGGAAAGCGTATCTAGCAGGGCTGGCGGAGACGGTGTTCTGGGGTGAGTGGGGGAAGCAGTGGTAGTGGCGGAGACGGACTATCTATGCAGGGCAGATGCCGTTAGTGTAGGATAGGGCCGCTATGGAACCGCGCATCCAGTACGCGCAGACTGCCGACGGGGTAAGCATCGCCTTCTGGACCCTGGGGGAAGGCAGGGCCTACGTGGAGATGCCGACGATTCCGGTCAGCCATATCCAGATGGAGTGGCAGATACCTGAGTGGCGCCGCT
>CAYGYF010000137.1:0-4686 GCA_964354065.1 uncultured Dehalococcoidia bacterium
TAGACCTGGGCGACCGGGCGAACACGCCGCCCACCAAGCTCTCCGGCGGCGAGCGTCAGCGGGTGGCCATCGCCCGTGCCCTGGCCAATGACCCGCCCATCCTCCTGGCCGACGAGCCCACGGGCAACCTGGACTCCAAGTCGGGCCAGCTTGTGCTGGACCTGCTTCGGCGCATTCAGCGGGAGCGGGGCGTAACCCTGGTGCTGGTCAGCCACGACGTCCAGATCGCCTCGGCGGCGGAGCGCATCGTCCGTATGCTGGACGGCCGGGTGGTGGATACCGGCGTGGCACCGACGGCGGCGGAGCGCTTGCCGGCCGAGGGGGAGTAGGGAGTGGGCGGAGTGAGCAGTGGGGGCGAGAGGAGTCCCCCCTCTAGTACCACCCCACGAAGCTCCACCCCTGCTTGATCTGCCAGGTGTGGCCCGCGTAGCTCAGCGTGGCGTCCTCGCTGGCCAGGATCAGATAGCCGGAGCCGACCTCCAGCTTGCTCAGGTCGCTCATCTCCGGCCGGCCTGGCACGTACTTTCGAAACGCCTGCGCCGCCGGGTCGAACCCGTACACGATGGAGTACTTCCCGTCGATGGACGCCAGTTGCTCCGCTGCCGTCGGCTCCGGCGGCGGCGTGGGAGTTGGCGTAGGAGTCGGCGTAGGGGTCGGCGTAGGGGTCGCCGTCGCCGTGGCGGTAGGCGACGGGTCACCGGAGTCGTCGTACCCGCCAAAGTCGACCGTCCAGAACGTGCCGTAGATGGAATTCGGGTTGTAGGCCTTGCTCACGCCGGCAACTCGGAAGCTCCCCGTCAGCATCACCTGGTTGTGGCCGGGCGAGTTCCGCCACGCCTCGAAGGTGGCCCCAGGGGTGTCGCTTCCCGTCTTCACGCTCTCCCCTTTCGGGCCAGGATAGTCGTACCCGAAGTCCGCCATGCGCTCTGCAAGACTCCGGCCAAGCGAGTCGACGTGGCCGATGTAGCCGTTCTCAGCCATGTCCTGGCTCATCCACCGGGCGGCAGCGGTCAGTGCAGGGGAGACACGAAGGGTCGGCAGGTCGTACTGCGCCCGGTAGTCATTGATCAAGTCCAAGAGCGCTTGTTCATCGCTGTCCAGCAGGGCCGTCTGGCCGTCTACCCTGAGAGAAGCCCCGGCCGACAGGAAAAGCAGAGCCGCCAGCACCGGCATCAGCAGCACTGCCAGCCGCCACATTCGAACGGCCTTCCTCCGACAGGTGGTCATGGTGGAGCGGGTCATTTGCCGCGCCCTCATCCCATGCCGGCCCCTAGTACCACCCCACGAAGCTCCACTCCTGCCTGATCGGCCAGGTGTGGCCCGCGTAGCTCAGCGTGGCGTCCTCGCTGGCCAGGATCAGATAGCCGGAGCCGACCTCCAGCTTGCTCAGGTCGCTCATCTCCGGCCGGCCTGGCACGTACTTTCGAAACGCCTGCGCCGCCGGGTCGAACCCGTACACGATGGAGTACTTCCCGTCGATGGACGCCAGTTGCTCCGCCACCGTCGGCTCTGGGGTCGGCGTGGGCGTCGGGGTTGGCGTCGGCGAGGGCACGGAGCCCAGCGAGAGCCGGCCGGCACCGTAGACGTTGTCCTTGCCGCCGGCGCCCAGGTCTATCGCTCGGCTTTCTAGGAAGGCCTTGATGTCGGCCCAGGACCACGTTGGGTTGGCTTGCTTCACCAGCGCCGCCGCTCCCGCCACGTGGGGGGCAGAAGCAGACGTGCCGCCAAAGCCCGGACTCCACAGGGAATAGGCGCCGTACGAGCTAGTTGAGACCCGATCCGGGGCTACGAGGTCAGGCTTGATCCGTCCATCTGTGGTGGGGCCCTGAGAGCTGAAATCCTCG
Source organism: uncultured Dehalococcoidia bacterium (assembly GCA_964354065.1). Lineage (GTDB taxonomy): Bacteria > Chloroflexota > Dehalococcoidia > SM23-28-2 > SM23-28-2 > JAUYDU01. The sequence goes on from CAYGYF010000137.1 coordinate 1,845, forward strand.
ATCGTGTTGGGCGAGTTCCACGGCACAGCGCCGACCGCGAGGACGGCCGGATTGTCCGCTGGCGGGACGATGCTGCCTGCCGGAACAACGTATTCCAGGGAGGGACACCCCAGGAGACAGTCGAAATCGACATACAAGTCAAATCTGGCGGCGCCGTCCGCGTCAAACCTCTGAATGCCGATGGAGAAGTCGTCGCTGTAGGGCGCAACAAACTCGATCATTTCGACTGGAGGGAAAGTGTAGCAATCCTGAACGTTGATACTAAATGCGACTAGGAACCCCAAGCTGTCGTAAAGGTCAAGATTGTAGTCATTACAGGAAGCATCGAAGGGATCGTTCCACTTCAGGTCGATTTCCACGTGCTCCCCTTCCAGTAAGTCTATGGTGTTCCCCTCGCCTCCCGGAGAGAAATCCTGAAACCCGTCTCCGTCCGCATCCGTCCACTTCGCGGACCAGTGCCTGTCGGTCTCGTTCCCCGCAGCATTCACCCACAGGATGCCCGCGTCCGCTGCCCTCGTGACAATGTCATTGACCGGCCCGGTCCCATCTCCCGCACCCCCAAGGGGGTTACCTAGGGAGTATGAGACGATGTTCACCCCCTCGGCGATCAGCCAATCTACGGCCGTCGCCAGCTCCACGTCCGTGTCGAAAGCGACCAGGTACAACTGTGCCCCGGGAGCCATGTCGTAGACGATCTCGGCGGCCGCCGTGCCGTGCCGCTGTTCGTCGGCGTCCAACTCAGGGTCCTCTACCAATCCATCCGACCTGAACGACCGCGCCACCACGGTGGATGGCAGCTCGGTCCCACGGGCGGACAGATAGCCAGTGAAGCTCAAGTCCACCACTGCTACCTTCACCCCTGTGCCCGTAAGCCCAGCACTCCGCCATGGCGCGACCCCACTTACGCCTACACCCTCGCTCGCCACAGCCAGCGGCAGGAACTTCAGCGGCTTCCTCACCAGGCGTACAGCATCGCTGGCGGCCAGGGCTTCCAGGCTGGAGATAGGAGCCGAGGCCTGGATCAGGTTATCGTACGTTCGCTCGACCGCCCCGCCAGTGCTCTGGGTAGCCGCTACCGCCTCGGCGGCCCCGCCTGGGCGCGCCTCGACGATCACCCTGATCGAGTCCCCTTGCAGCGTCACGCCTTCGCTCTGGGCGGACAGCGCTGCCTGCCCTAGTCCGAACGTCTCGTAGGTAGCCAGAAGGCGGGCCAGAGAAGATTCCAGCTTGGCCCGGGGTGCTGGGGCTCCCCTGCCAGGAGCGGGCGAGTCGCTTCCCTGCCCTGCCGCCGAGCCGGTCAGGAGAGCGAATAGCACGCCAAAGAGCAGGGTGAGGAGGCCCACCCTTCGGGGTCGAGGCACGTCAGACCTCCTTACGTGCGGGGCACAGACAAGGGGATGGAGAAGGCGGAGGTGCTGCCCGCGGCGTCCACGGCGATAGCGGTGACGTAGGGGCCGGATGGCGTCTTATCGAAGGTGAAGCGGCCCTCGGCGTCGGCCTGGGTCGAGCCCTCGTACACCTTGCCTTCGTCCGCAGCGTCCGAGTAGATATCCACGTTGCAGTTAGGGCAGGCCGTTCCCGTGATGGGATTGGCGGCGGTCAACGTGGGCGCAGCCAGGCCGCCGGCGCCGCCGTCCTTGTTCACGATGCCCTCCCGAGCGCTGGCGTAGATGGAGTTGCCGCGAATCTGGTTGCCTGTGGTCTCGGGGCTATCGACCTGCACCGCGTAGATCAGGTTGTGGGCGATGACATTGCCCTCGCCGGCTGTCGTGCCGCCGATGATGTTGCCGTTAGCTCCCTCCAGGATCCAGATGCCAGTCCCGTTCCCCAGCGGCTCGCTCTCCGAGGCGTCGGTGCCGATGTAGTTTCCTATTATCAGGTTGTTGCTCGTCCCCGCGCTGCGAATGAGTATACCGCCGCTCTGGTTTCCGGAGATGATGTTGGCGTCGGCAGGATCGCTGCCGCCAATGGTGTTGCCCTGGGGGCCGTTGACGAGCACCATCCCATAGCGGTTCCTGAGCCCCTTGCGGCCGCTGACGTCCACCCCTATGTAGTTGCCCTTCACCACGTTGCCCGTCGTCCCCTGGCCGTCGAGGCTCACCCCGAACAGCCCGTTTCCCGACAGGACGTTCCGCTCCTCCGGCTTGGAGCCGCCGATGATGTTGTTCTGGCCACCGGGCGCGATCCAGATCCCCTCCATCTCGTTAGGATTGGCCGCGGTGCCCGATGGGTCAGTGCCTATGTAATTGCCCTGGACGACGTTGCCGCTGCTCTCGATGCGGATGCCCACGGCGTCGTTGCCAGAGATGACGTTGCGCGCGCCCTTGGCCGGGCCGCCGATCGTGTTGTTCGCCGCCGCCATCTCCAGCACCACCCCGGTGAGACAGTTCTGGATCTGGAGACCTTTGATGGTGTTGCCGCTGGAGGCTATGTGCAGGCAGTCGAAACCGCCCTTGCCCCCATCGATGATGACGCCGGCTGCCGAACCATTCAGGGTGTCGTTGCCGCCGCTCATGGTCGGTAGGGTCGAGGTCAGAGAAATGGAAGCCGGCGCGTCGGCAGGGAACGCTTCAGTGAAGAAACCGATGGTGTCGGCGGATTCGGCGCCCGGCTTGCCTGCAACGTTGTCCTTCTCGTCAGAATCTAGGTCAGCCACGGCCAACTGTCCGTTGGCTATGAGTATCGCCTCTCGCAGGGTGAGGAAGCCGTCGCGGCTGTCAGTGTCGCCCCAGCTATCCACGAGGATCGTGAAGCCCTTGGCGCCGCGGGCGCCCGTGGCAGGGGTGGCGCGCGGGCTGCCAGTGGCAGCGGGCGTGCCCGTGCCACTAGGAGTGCCAGTCGC
>CAYGYF010000138.1:0-4666 GCA_964354065.1 uncultured Dehalococcoidia bacterium
CCTCGGTGATCTCCAGGGCCTGCTCGCCGGTATCAGGCTGGGACACCAGCAGGTCCGGCACATTCACCCCCAGAGCAGCGGCATAGATGGGGTCGAGGGCGTGCTCCACATCAATGTAGGCGCCCAGGCCCCCCGTCTTCTGGGCCTGGGCGATGATGTGAAGGGCCAGGGTGGACTTTCCCGTCATCTCCGGCCCGAAGATCTCGGTGACGCGGCTGCGGGGGATGCCGCCCACCCCCAGGGCCATGTCCAGGGCCAGGGAGCCGGTGGGCACCACCTCTATCGCCAGACGGCGGGAGGCTTCGCCCAGGCGCATGATGGCTCCCCGCCCAAACTGTTTCTCGATCTGGCCTATCGCCAGGTCCAGGGCTCGCAGCTTCTCGTCTGTGCTCATGCTAGGTGTCCCCCTCGCCACGATATGCCGAGGAACGATTGCCGGGCGAATCATAGCATGGGGCAGGGGGCAAAACAAGCGCTAGGTCCACACTGCGGGATGAATCCCGCAGCTTCTAGTATCGAATCTATGAAGCTGCGGGTTTTAACCCGCAGGGCCACGTGCCAGCCGCTCTAGGTTAGGGCCCGCTGGGCCGCCTGGCCGATGATCTGGAGCAGGATCATCGCCACGAAGGGGCTGAAGTCCATCATGCCAAAGCGGGGCATGATGCTGCGCAGCGGGGCGAGGATGGGCTCGGTGATCTCGTGGAGGACGACCACCAGCGGGTTGCTGGGATCGATGGGGAAGGCGAGGGTGACCCAAGAGAGGAGCACTCGCAGGAAGATGGCGGCGGTGAGGACGTTGATCAGGATCCGGACGAAGAGGGAAAAAGTTTCGATGCCTAGCCTCCCAGGCGCTTGGCCTTGTCGTAGGCCGCCATCACCGCCTCGGCGAAGGCGGCGCGGACGCCAGCCTCCTCCAGGGCCAGCAGCCCCTCGGCGGTGGTGCCGCCGGGGGAAGTGACCATGTTGCGCAGGTCGGCCGGGTGCTTGCCGGTGGCCTGGGCGTAGCGGGCCGAGCCGAGCATGGTCTGGATGACCATCGGGATGGCCAGCTCGCGGCGGATGCCGATGTGGACGGCGGCGTCGATGAGGGCCTCCATCACCAGGAAGATGAAGGCCGGCCCGCTGCCGCTGACGGCGGTGGCCATGTCGATGTACTTCTCGTCGTCGACGTAGATCTCCTGCCCCAGGGCGCTCAGGACGCTGCCCACGTCGTCCCGACCCTTGCGGCCCACCGCATCGGTTGCTGTCCAGACGACCAGGCCTTCGCCGATCTGAGCGGGAGTGTTAGGCATCGCCCGCACGATGGCCACGTGGCGGAGTCGATCGCGGAGGGAGCCGATGCTGACGCCGGCCATGATCGACAGGACGGTCTGGTCGGCATCGATGCGGCCGCCGATTCGTTGGGCCACCGAGGGGAACTCCTGGGGCTTCACTGCCAGGACGACGATGTCGGCGCCTTTGACGGCGACGGCGGTCTTGTCCGAGACCCTGACGCTGTAGGTGCGCTGAAGGTGCTGGCGGCGGCGGCCGACCACGTCACAGGCGGCCACGTCGGCAGCCTGGGCGACGCCCTTGGTCAGGACGGCGCTGATGATGGCCTCGCCCATGACGCCGCCACCGATGATCGCTAGCTTCATCTCAGTGGTTCCCTCCGGGTGTCTGCCTCTCGCCGAAGATGGCGCGGCCGATGCGCACCAGGGTGGCTCCTTCTTCGATGGCCACCTCGAAGTCGTCGGTCATCCCCATGGATAGCTCCGCCAGGCCCAGGGCATCCCGCAGGCGGCGCAGGTCGCGGAAGACGGGTCGCACCTCCTCGGGGTCGCTCACCAGGGGGGCGACGGTCATCAGGCCGCGCACCTCCAGGCGGGGCAGGCGGGCGATGGCCTCGGCGGCCTGAAGGGCCTGCTGAGGGGAGAAGCCGAACTTGCCGGGCTCGCCGACCACGTTCACTTCCAGCAGGACGGGCAGGGCACGCTCAGCGCGATGGCTGAGCACTTCGGCTAGGCGGAGTGAATCCACGCTGTGGATTATATCAAAGAGGTCGATGGCTGTCTTGGCCTTGTTGGTCTGGAGGTGGCCGACCAGATGCCAGGTGACGGGCAGATGACGCAGGGAGGGGATCTTGGCGGCGGCCTCCTGCACCCGGTTCTCGCCGATGTGGGCGATGCCGGCGGCTGCTGCCTCCGCGATGGCAGCGGCGGGGAAGGACTTGCTCACGGCCACGATCGTGACCTCGGCGGGGGAGCGGCCCGCGCGCTCGGCTGCCCGCGCCACCCGCTCCCGAACGAGCGCCAGTCTTTCGGCGACGGTGGTGACGGGCATCCTGGCCTCATCATAGCACCTTCGGCCCGACCTGCCTGCCGGCAGGCAGGTGCTATAATGGGCCATGCGTGCGGGAGCGCGAAGGGGTGGTTGGCGCAGGGGGAGGGGGGCACCGGCGTGAGCGCGTAAGCAGGGGCTGGGCCAGCCCTGCGGCCCCCCGCTTCGGCCCGTTCTGAACTAGGGGGAGAGGCAGCTAGAATTTCTAGGCCCCACGCAGCGTTCCTCTGGCTGTAGGTAGCGTAGAGCCCTGACATCGGGGACCAGCCGCAGCATCTCCCAGCCGGACGGACAGCACAGTGGATCCGACGGCAGGTACGCGTCAACCGTGAGGATCACGGAGCCGTCCTCAAGCTGGACGGAGACCATGCTACCTCTGACCTCGAACTCTTCGGAGAACAGTACGCGCAGCTCGTCATCATCCCATGCCAAAGCGCTAATGGTGGGCGAGTAGTGTTGTAGCCCTAGGGGGCCGGCGAGCAGCCCCGTCTCCACGAACAAGAGGTCACCAATGGGGCCCTCGGACTCCATAGGCGTTAGTACCCCCTTCACCAGGGCCGTCGCTGCCTGAGGCCCGTTATCCACTACGGGTCCAAGGGTCTCTACGGCGTAGATAGCTTGCACGAACTCATAGAGGTTGAAGACTTGCTCCCACGACCCGTCTACCCAGTGGTACACCTCCACATAACGTCTGTCTGAATCGGTTACCCCACCATAAGTGCCGATGCCAGGCGAGGCGACACGCGCCTCTAGATCGTAGGCCAGCTCGGCGAACGGTTCACCGTTCAACTGAAACTCGCGTACGCTGACGTTCTTCGCATTGGGGTCGGCTAGCTGTGGGATGGCACCCAAGTCTGAGACTGTTGGACGCTGCGGGGTGGCGGTCTGTGCCGGTGTGGTCGTCGCCTGGGCGGTCTCAGTCGCCGCCGGCGTCGCCGTCGCGGCTGCTGTCGCGGTCGGGCTGGTCGTCCCAGCCTGTTCCTCCTCAGCGCATGCGGCGACGCCCAGGGCTAGGGTGAAGGCCACCGCTATCGAAAACAGAACCCGACCCATTGAAAGGCTCCTTCCTACCCTTTCCATCGCCTCAGAATATGTTTCATTCAATGTATCATCCGGGCGTTAAATAGTCAAGCGAAAATGCACCTCACCCTATCCGCACTTCGTGTACCCGCAGCTCCGGCACACCAGGCAGCCCAGGCCGGAGCTGTCGGGGGAAACGGACAACGCGGCGGCGATGTATGGCCTGGCCTGCTGCCAAGGGGCGGGACGGGAGGGGCTAGCTCTGCACTATTGACACCAGTTGCGCGCCCGGGGGCAGCAGCTGCTCCCTGATCTCGTGAATCAGTCCGTACTCCATGGCCTGCTCGGGATTCAGGGTTGTCCTGTTCACCATGTCCGCAGTTACTTCTTGCTCTGACCTCCCGGTGTTAGCCGCGATGACCCCGGCGATGTTCTCAATATCAATCCTGAGGCCTTTCAGCCGCTCCTCGAGCTGCTGTTCCTCGAGGCTGGCACCCTGCGGAAAGTTGGCCTGAACACCGTGCAGCAGGAACCTGGCGTGCGGGACGCTCAACCTTCGGTCACCCGCGCACAACAGCACGACCCCCATCGAATCCACACTTCCAAAGTTGTGGGTGACCACCCGGGCCGGAACGCCCTTCAGGAAGTTGTAGGCGGAAAGGCCGTGGAACACCGTACCTCCCGGCGAAGATATGAGCAGGACGATTTCGTTCGCGCCCTCCCCGAGCTTCTGCTCAATGGCGCTCATGAGGGCGTTGACCGAGGCCTGGTCCACCCCCGCGAAGAACTTGATGTACGCGGTGTTGTTCGGCATGTCGCTCACTCCGACTCGCTATGGCTCAAGAATCCGGCCCCCCTACCCACATTTCGTGTACCCACAGGCCCGGCAGACCAGGCAGCCCTCCTGGTAGAGGAGGATGGCGCCGCAGTCGGGGCAGCCCAGGCCGGAGCTATCGGGGGAGACGGGCATGCCGTTCTCGTAGACCAGGACCGGGTTGTGGCTATTGGGCTTGGCCCCCGGCACAAACTTCAGCTCCAGCCAGCGGAAGATGTAGTCCACCAGCGAGGTGGCCCAGGGGATGTCGGGGTTGTTGGTGCGGCCGTAGGGCTCGAAGCGGGTGTTCTTTAGCTTGCGGGTGAGGTCCTCCAGGGGCACGCCGTACTGCATGGCGACCGAGGTTAGGAGGGCGACGGCGTCCATCAGGCCGGAGACGGTGGAGCCCTCCTTGGCGATCTTGACGAAGATCTCGCCCGGGCGGCCGTCGTCGAACAGGCCGACGGTGAGGTAGCCCTCCTGCTCGCCGACGGCGAACTTGTGGGTGATGGA
>CAYGYF010000139.1:0-4666 GCA_964354065.1 uncultured Dehalococcoidia bacterium
TTGCACTGAGCAAAGCTGGTAAGTCCCGCAAACCTAAAGGTAAAAAGTGATGGCTAAGAAACCAGGCCTCTACGCCAACATCCACGCCAAGCGCGAACGCATCGAGCGTGGCAGCGACGAACGTATGGCACGCAAAGGCGAAAAAGGTCGCCCTAGCGCTGCTGCATTCAAGGCTGCCGCTAAGACTGCCAAGAAGCGCAAGCCCAAGAAATGATCACCTACCGCGGCGAGGAATTTGAGGGTTACAACAAACCCAAGCGGACGCCTAAGCATCCGACCAAATCGCACGCGGTACTAGCCAAGGACGGCGAAACCGTCAAGCTGATTAGGTTCGGTCAGCAGGGCGTTAGCGGCAGCCCAGCACGCAAGGGTGAGTCAGCAGCAGACAAGGCACGCCGCGCCAGCTTTAAAGCAAGGCACGCCAGTAACATTGCTCGGGGTAAGCTGTCGCCTGCATTTTGGGCAGACAAGGTGAAGTGGTAGCCCGCTCCTGCTGGTGTATCCACGTCTTCAGCTCGCACACATAACGCCGTAGCTCATGCGCCTTGGCCGCGTGCCAGCCGTTGCTAGTTGTGCGGTACAGGTGCTCATGCCGATCAATGGCATCTAATGCCTGCTTGATTAGCGCGTTCCATGGTTCGCGGATTGGTGTATCCCATTCGCGTGCCATTATCGGCATAGCTGCTACGATGACAGCGTAATTAAGCCTGTGGCTTATCCATGTCAGATGAAGCACAAGCTCCTGTGGAGCAGAATGCAGAACTTGCAAAAATGCAAGCCGAGCTAGACGCCATGAGGCGCAAAAACTCAGAATTGCTTGATGAATACAAAAAGGCTGTGGCACAAGCTAAAGCCGTGCCAGATGGTGTCAACGTAGACGAACTGCTGGAGTTCAAGCGCAGCCATGAGCAACAGCAGCTTGAATCACAAGGCAAGTACACCGAAGCGCGGCAGCAGCTAGAGCAGCAGTTTCGCGAGGCATCACAAGCCAAGGATGCCCGCATCGCTGAACTAGAAAGCCGCGTCCGCGAACTGGAGTTGGTAACGCCTGCGGTCACTGCGCTAGCTGACCTTGTGCATGACCCCGATTTGGTGCTAAAGACCAAACTCAAGCCCGAATCAATCGAACGCGAGCCTGACGGCACCGTTGTGGTGGTTGACGGCTACGAGCGCAAGCCTGTTGCCGAATGGGCCAAGACGCTTCCATCTTGGATGCAAAAGCAACCCAAACCGCAAGGAAGCGGTGCACCATCAGGCGGCAGTGGTGGCGGCAGCATTCCGGCTGGTATGACTAATCCCTTTAGCCGTGACAGCTTCAATCTGACCGAACAAGCACGGCTGTTCAAAACAGACCGTGACCTGTATGACAGAATGAAAGCAACAGCCAACCGCTAAGCTGTTTGCAACCGGCTGTGCTGGTGCATTGGGCTGTGCCCACACCCGTAAACCATTTTGGTGATTTATCATGGCGACTCTTCGCTCTGACATCATCATCCCAGAGGTTTTTACGCCTTACGTCATCGAGCAAACCACCCAGCGTGATGCCTTCCTGGCTTCCGGTGTGGTGCAGCCGATGGCTGAGCTGAACGCTACTGAGGGTGGTGATTTTATCAACGTTCCTTTCTGGAAGGCCAACCTGTCCGGCGACTTTGAGGTTCTGTCTGACAGCACCTCGCTGACCCCCGGCAAAATCACTGCTGACAAGCAAGTCGGCGTGATCCTGCACCGTGGCCGCGCCTTTGAGGCTCGTGACCTGGCTGCCTTGGCTGCCGGTTCTGACCCCATGGCCGCTATCGGCGCCAAGATCGCTGATTACATCGCTAACCAGCGTCAGAAGGATCTGCTGTCCTGCCTAGCCGGCGTGTTCGGCACGCTTGGCTCTAACTCCAGCTCTGCCGCTTTCTTCGGCCTGAGCATCGACGGCGAATCGGGTGATACCCCTACCACCCTGTCGCCCCGTCACGTTGCCGAAGCCCGCAGCCTGCTGGGTGATCAAGGCGACAAGCTCGCTGCCGTTGCAATGCACAGCAAGGTCTACTACGACCTCGTTGAGCGCAAGGCCATCGACTATGTGACCGAGACCGACGCCCGTCTGACCTCTTCGGTTACTGACTTCGTTGGCGGCAGCATCGCTCCTGCTTATGGCAACCCCACAGTTCCCACCTACATGGGTCTGCGGGTGATCGTGTCTGACGACGTGCAGACCGAAGGCAGCGGCTCTTCGACCAAGTATGCCACCTACTTCTTCACTCAAGGCGCTGTCGCCAGCGGTGAGCAGATGGCAATGCAGACCGAAACCGACCGTGACATCCTCGCCAAGAGCGATGCCATGTCGATCGACCTGCACTACGTCTACCACCCTGTTGGTGCTAAGTGGGGCGTGACCACCACGAACCCGACTCGCGCTCAACTGGAGACCGTGGGCAACTGGTCGAAGGTGTACGAGCTGAAGAACCTCGGCATCGTGCGTGCCACCAACACCTCCAACTTCGATTGAGGTAACTAACCATGGCACAACCTTCCCAGTTTGAACTGTCCACAGAGCAGTACATCGTTGCTGACCACTACATCGCCTCTTCGGTGGCTGATGTCCAGTTCTTCACCGCCCCAGTGAAGTGCCAAGTGGTCACCATCCGCGAGGTGCACGCTACCGCCGGTTCTGATGGCTCTGATGTCACCGCAACGATTCGTCGTTGCCAAGGCACCGAAGCCGCTACCGCAGGTGACGACCTGCTCGGCACCACCAAGATCAACCTCAAGGGCACTGCTCTTACCGAGCAGAAGTTCGATGCGGCTGATTCGGGTGAGCTGACCAGCACCACCGCCAACCTGATCCTTGAGGCTGGCGATCGCCTGTCCCTGGACGTGACCGGCACCACCACCGCGGTTGCTGGCGTGATCATCAGCGTGCTGCTTAAGCGCATCTGATGGGTCTGTTCGCTTTTAGGCGACTGCGTGACCGTGAGGCTGCCTCTAACGAGGTGGCCTCTCTTTCTATGCCAGAGCCTGCACCTACACTAGAACCACAGGAGCCACCCACTGATGGCAATAACAATCGACGCAACGGTGGGCGGCGCAAACGCCAACTCTTACCTGACGCTGGCTGAAGCGCAGGCCATCGTTGATGGCTTTGTGCAGGATGCTGATGTCACGGCATGGGCATCAGCAACCACTGACCAGAAAAACCGTGCGCTTTTTACCGCTACTCAGCGTCTGGATCGTGAGCGCTATCTGGGCGCCCGCGCAACTGACACTCAAGCGCTTCAATGGCCCCGTACTGGCGTCCGCAAGCCTGATACCTACATCAACACCTACACGGTTGGGTTCCCGTTTCGCATTACGACGGACTACTTCACCGATACCGAAATCCCGACGCAGGTCAAATATGCCCAGGTGGTTTTGGCGGTCTATCTGCACAACAACCCAGACGGCATTGGCCTGAGCGGCCTTGAGGATTACAAAAACGTCAAGATCGGCAGCATTGACGTGACGCCTAACCTTGGCTATGGCGCTGTCGGAGCCGATAAGGTGCCGCCGATCATGGAGCGCTACCTGACAGGGCTTAGAATTAGCGGACCAGGCAACTTTTCAATCCGCCGGAGCTGACATGAGTTACGCATACCCCGGTGCTGAGTTCATTGACGATACGGCAGCCCATACTGGCCGCTTCGGCAAGATCGTGGCACTTGAGGATTCCGTGATCGCCAGCCTGACGGCTCAAGACTGGACCGGCAACACGCTTAGCGCTATTCCGTTCAAGGCCAGCACCGAAATTGAAGGCGTGTTTACCAGCATCACTCTGACCAGCGGCACTGTCATCGCTTATAGGCTCTGATCATGAGCTACTCAGCTGTTTACGGCATTGACTATTCCAAGGGCGCAACTTTTGTTGACGCCGCAACAACAAGGACAGGCCGCTGGTGCGCGATTACTTTTTTTGGCAACGCAACAATCACTGAAATTATCAGCACTAACTATGACGGTGCATCATTGGCCGGTCATACTCCTACTGCTGGAGTAACGATCTATGGTGTCTTCACCAGTATTAACCTGTCGTCTGGTCATTGCGTTGCCTATAAGCTCTGATGGCACTTGTGACACCGCTACGGAAGGTTGCCAGCAAGCTGATGGCAAAGTTTGGCGGCGTGGCAACTATTCGCCGCGTCACGGTTGGTAGCTACAACGCAACAACCGGCACAGTTGCAGAGACCACAACCGACACCAGTGTCCGTGGTGTGCTGGAGGATGTCAACCAGCGTGAAGTCAATGACCTGATTCAAGCCAGCGACAAGCGGTTGACTATCGCAGCAGCAGACGTTGCAAATGCGCCAACGACCGCTGACCGTGTAATCATCAACAGCGTGGCGCATCAGGTTATCCGCGTGGTGACCATCGAGCAGGACAACACAGCTATTACGCATGAGTTAATCCTGAGGGCCTAATGGCACGCACCATCCGCGTTGGCGACATTGGCAGCTATGCCGAGCAGCAGATGGAGAGGTTGCTGCGTGCTGCAGTGCTGGAAACCGATAGCCTGCTAAAACAGGCCAGCCCTGTAGATACCGGCAGGTTCCGAGCTAGCTGGCAAGTAGGCGAGAATGCAGCACCTGGCGGCATGGCGCCAAAAGGCGACTACCCGTCAGCGCCTTCACTGTCACGCATCGGT
>CAYGYF010000140.1:0-2066 GCA_964354065.1 uncultured Dehalococcoidia bacterium
AAGTGGCGGAATGGCAGACGCGCTACGTTCAGGGCGTAGTGTCCGTAAGGACGTGGGGGTTCAAGTCCCCCCTTCGGCACCAAGAATAGGAACAGGGGTCACGGAACGAGGAACATGTTCCTTTGGCCTTGTTCGATGACCCCTTCTCTTGCGCGCTCGTAGCTCAGTCTGGATAGAGCGCAGCCCTGCGGAGGCTGAGGTCGCGGGTTCGAGTCCCGCCGAGCGCGCCATCCAAACACCAGCGGCTCGTAGCTCAGTCTGGATGGAGTCCGCCTAAGGCGGAGAGGCTGAGGTCGCGGGTTCTCCGCCAAAGGGCGAAACGGGGTCGCTCAGTCGCTCCTGGGCACGGATATCACGTAGACCTCGCCCGCGTTCTTCCTGCTGTTGTCCGGCCCGTCTGCCCCTAGCGCCACCGCGATCAGCTCGCTCCTGCCGTCGCCGTTGAGGTCGCCGCCGATCACCGTGCTCCCCAGGCCGTCGCCCGCGTCGATACCTGGCACCGTGATATCCGGCTGAACCAGAGCGAGGTCGATGACGGCTGGCAGCGTCCGCGAGCCAAAGATCACGTACGCCTCGCCGGCTCCCTCTCTGCTGTTGCCGGGTCCGTCGGCGTAGGCTGTCCCCAGGATGATGTCGTCGATGCCATCGCCATTCACGTCGTGGGCCGCCGAATAGCCCAGCATGTCGCTGGCATCGGCTCCGTAGATGGTGACATCCTGAGTATTCGCGGCGATGTCGATGGTGCCGCTCAGGCTGGCCGAACCAAAGATGACGTACGCTTCCCCGCCCGTGCTGCGGGAGTTGCCCGGGCCGCCGGCCAGGCGGGCCGGCAGGATGATGTCGTCGATGCCGTCGCCGTTGACGTCGCCGCTGGCAGCAGAGAAGCCCATGGTGTCCCGCTGGTCCTGCTGCGCGACGCCCTCGGCGCCGAAGATAGCCAGGCTCTGCGCTCCCTCCGCGACCTTGGCGGTGCCCCCCAGGCTCTTTGAGCCGAAGAAGACGTAGGCGTCGCCGGCGTTGTTGCGCGACCCGTCTGGCTCGCCGGCCGCCTCCGCTACGACGATGATGTCGTCGATGCCGTCGCCATTGACGTCGCCGCTGGCCACATAGTCACCGAACTCGCCGTACTGCTCCAGACCGCTCATGGTGAAGTCCTGCTGGTTTTCCCGCACGCTTACGTCGCCCGCGAGGTCGCGCGAACCGAAGACGACGTAGGTTTCCCCCAGCTCGGTCCGGGGTCCGCCCACCGGGCTGCCGGGCACCCGTCCGGCAAAGGGCGCTCCGGCGATGATGTCGTCGATGCCATCGCCATTCACGTCGCCAGATGCCAGCGAATCGCCCATGAGCCCCAGCCCTTCGGCGCTGATCAGGGTAACATTCTGCTGATTTTGGGCGATATCGATGCTGCCCTTCAGGTCGCGCCTGCCGAAGATCACGTAGACCTCCCCGGAGTCCGTGCGCTCTTCTGGCGGGCCGTTGGAGAAGGGCGCCGAGACGATGATGTCGTCGATGCCATCGTCGTTCACGTCGCCGCTGGCCACGAAGAAGCCCAGCCCGTCGCCCGGCTTCTCACCCCAGATCGTCACGTCCTGCTGATTCTGGGCGATGTCGATGGTGCCACCCAGGCCCTTCGAGCCGAAGATGATGTACGCCTCGCCCGCGTCCTTTCTGTCGTCGTTGGGGCCGTCGCCGAAAGCCGCCCCGATGATGAGGTCGTCTGTGCCGTCGCCGTTGAAGTCCCCCACCGCCAGCGCCGGCTTATCGTTGTCAAGTTCGCCCCTGTCAGGTTCGCGCCTGGGGGCGGCCACTACGGTGAGCAGGGGTGGCGTCGCCACCAGGTCGATGGTGCCCGGCGGCGCTACAGCAGCCGTCGGCGAAGGGCTGCCGGGCACGCCCGTGGGACCGGCGGTTGCCTGGGGCGACGGGCTCAGGGTGGGTCTCGGCGTTGGCTGGCCCTCCCCCTCTCCTCCTCCGCAAGCGGCTGCTACCGAGGCCAAAATGGCCATCGCTGCCACCAAACGCGCGAGCTTGTGCCAGTGCATCTTTTGCCCTCCTATCGCCGCCCT
>CAYGYF010000140.1:2166-4607 GCA_964354065.1 uncultured Dehalococcoidia bacterium
ACCATGAGCGGCTCAATAGGGAGGGCGGATCCGTCAACCGCAGCGATTAGGACTGGCCTGGGCAAAACCGCACCTGCTGATCTCCCACATGTCTTGAAACACCACATCCCTTGACCCGCTTATCCTACAGCGATAACATTTGACAGGGAAAGGGCGATTAGCTCAGCCGGAAGAGCGTCTCGCTTACACCGAGAAGGTCGGAGGTTCGAATCCTCCATCGCCCACCAGATTTCACGCCCTCACGGGTCCCGCCCCGACCGGCTCCGCGGCCTCTCCTTTGGCCGCGAACTCGGGTTCGCCGCCGGCGTCTGCTGCACCATGTCCCTGGCGGCCCGCACCACCACCGGGATCGATAGCCGGTCCCGCACCAGCCACACCAGCGCCAGGAACACATAGACACCGCCGTAGCCGTACCTGACCGTGGGGTCAGGGAGGAAGAGCTGAGTGCTGAACAGCACAAACAACGCCGCTGCCTCCCACCAGGTCATGCTCAGGCTCAGGAAGATCGCTACGGCGAACAGCGACTGCCCCGCCGTCAGGAACACCTCCTCTGCCTGCCGCGCGTTGAAGTCCAGCGGCGACAGGGTCGTGCCCGAGATGCTGAAGGCTATGGGCAGGCTCCCCACCAGCAGCGTCCACTGGTTTACCTTCGACGATATCAGGATCGTCATCCCCGCGTTCGCTCGCCCTCGCGCCGCCAGGATCCCCGCCAGCAGGAACTCCGGTGCCTCCGAGGCCAGGGGCGCCACATACTGCACCAGGATGAACTGGTCCACCCCCAGTTGCTCCCCTGTGTTCACCAGCCCCTCGGCGAAGGGCTCCGCCGCCGCGAAGATCACCGCCGCCGCGAAGACAAAGATCCCCGCCACCAGCGTCCGACGGGGTATCGGCGGCAGCGCCCCGATGGACGCCGCTGGCCCCACGAACTCCTCCACCTCCCGTGACGGCGTCCGCGACGACAGGTAGAGGTAAGCGGCGAACAGGCTGATCATGACGGCGCTGTCCACCAGAGATAGGTGCCCTCTCAGGGGTATCGTGAAGCTGTAGATGGTGGCCGCAGCCAGGAATACGATGCCCAGCGAGTTGTGCCGCGCGTCAACCTTCAGCTCGGACTTGCGGGTCTTCAGCCAGAAGATCAGGAACACCATCGGCCAGGCCATCCCCACCAGCAAACGATTGGCCCCTGTCATGTTCGCCAGGGCGAAATGAGCATTCTCCGGGTTGGTATGGGCAGTCCAGGCGAAGTACAGGTCAACGGCGTACTCTGGCAGCACAGCGATCAGGGCCAGGAACACCAGGGCCAGGGTCGCCGAGATCTCCGTCTCCGCCACCTCCGAGGCCCAGGTCAGCAGGAACGCCGCCGCCAGTATTGCCAGCCCGAACAGCGCCGCCTCTCCCCCACTACCCAGGTTCGGGTGCGGCGCACCGATAGTCTCCAGCAGCCGCAGCACTGGCGCTGGCGCCGCCACGGCCGCGGTGGCGGCTATCAGGAGCCAGCTCTTGATTGAGGACGCGCTGTTCACCGAACTAGCTTCTCACTCTGCTAGAGAAGGTATCAATGAAGGGGTGCATGTGGCTCGAGGGGCGTCATCAATGCTGAATCTCGTCGCGCCCAGTATACCATCCCACCCACTCCTACGCTCCTCTCCCCCACAACAAGGAGCAACCAGTCATCCGCCTTTGGTACTAGGTTCTCGGTTCTTTGGTCCTGAGGGGTGGGGTTGCTGGGAGGGGCCCCTTGCGCTACACTTCTGCCGAGACCGAAGCTCACAGAAGCGCCCCGCCGGTCAGCGGGGCGAAGTTGTCTGGGTGATGCCGCATGCCCCCAAATGATCGCAGCAAGAGCAAGAAGGACTGGGCTGACAACACTCTCGCCCCCACCCTCCAGCGCATGCCGGAGCGAGACGACCCCTTCCAGACCAGCTCCGGCCAGGAGGTAGAAGCCCTCTACACGCCCGAAGACCTCGACGACTGGGACTACTTGGAGAAGCTCGGCTTCCCCAGCGAGTTCCCCTTCACCCGCGGCGTCCAGCCCAACATGTATCGCGGCCGCTTCTGGACGATGCGCCAGTACGCCGGCTTCGGCGACGCTGAGGACTCCAACCGCCGCTACCGCTATCTCCTCTCCCAGGGCCAGACCGGCCTCTCGGTGGCCTTTGACCTGCCCACCCAGATCGGCTACGACTCCGACGACCCCCGCGCCTCTGCCGAGGTGGGCAAAGTGGGGGTAGCCATCTCCTCCTTGGCCGATATGGAGATCCTCTTCCAGGATATCCCCCTAGAAAAGGTCACCACCTCCATGACCATCAACGCCACCGCCGCCATCCTCCTGGCCATGTACGTGGCTGTGGCCAAGGAGCAGGGCGCCGGCCTCCACAAGCTCGGCGGCACCGTCCAGAACGACATCCTCAAGGAGTACATCGCCCGCGGCACCTACATCT
>CAYGYF010000141.1:0-4546 GCA_964354065.1 uncultured Dehalococcoidia bacterium
TCGCGGGCGCGGGCGGCGGTGAGGCACTTGTCGATGATGCGCCGTCCCTCCTGGGGGTGCTCCTCCAGGTAGCGGGTCAGCTCCTCGCTCACCACCGATTCGACCTGGCCCTTGACGTCGGCGTTGCCGAGGCGGGTCTTAGTCTGGCCCTCGAACTGGGGCTCGGGCAGCTTGACGCTGACCACCGCTGCTAGGCCCTCGCGGACGTCGTCCCCGGTAAGGTTAGCGTCGTCGTCCTTGAGGAACTTCTGCTTGCGGCCGTAGTCGTTGAGGACGCGGGTGAGGGCGCTGCGGAAGCCGGTGAGGTGGCTGCCGCCGTCGATGGTGTTGATGCAGTTGGCGAAGCTGAAGGTGGACTCGGACAGGCCGTCGTTGTACTGGAGGGCAGCCTCGATGATGGTGCCGTTGACGGTTCGCTCGATGTAGATGGGCTCGGGGTGGACGACGTCGCGGTCCTTGTTGAGGCGGCGGACGAAGCTGGCGATGCCACCCTGGAAGAAGAAGTTGAGCTCGCGGTCCTGGCGCTCATCGACGAAGTGGACCCACACGCCCTTGGTAAGGTAGGCCATCTCGCGGAAGCGCTGGGTGAGGGTGTCGAAATCGTAGTCTAGCTCGGGGAAGATCTGGTGGTCGGGCAGGAAGCCGGTGGTGGTGCCGTCGCCGTGACTGCTGGTGCCCACCGTGTGGAGGGGGCCCTGGGGGATGCCCCGCTGGTACTCCTGGCGGTAGACCTTGCCGTGGCGGCGGACCTCCACCCACATCTCGGAGGAGAGGGCGTTGACGACGGCGGCGCCCACGCCGTGGAGGCCGCCGGAGACCTTGTAGGCTTGCTGGTCGAACTTACCGCCGGCGTGGAGGAGGGTCATCACCGTCTCCAGGGCCGACTTGCCGGTGCCGGCGTGCTTATCGACGGGGATGCCGCGGCCGTTGTCGGAGACGGTCACATGGCCGTCGGGGTGGATGGCGATATCGATGCGGTCGCAGAAGCCGGCCATGGCCTCGTCGATGCTGTTGTCGACGATTTCGTAGACGAGGTGGTGGAGGCCACGCTGGTCGGTGTTGCCGATGTACATGCTGGGGCGGCGGCGTACCGCCTCCAGCCCTTCGAGGACCTGGATATCGCGGGCGGTGTAGTCCGAGGGCTGCTGGGCCATTTGTGCTGATTATAGCAAATACAGCCGTAATAGGGAAGGCTCTGGCGTCGCCTAGGGAAGGTATGTCTGACAGGGGGCACAACTTGCCGAACAGAGGGTATTGACAAATTATACAAAAGGTGTATAAGGGCAGTATAAGGGGCAATAGCGGCTAGCTGAATGGCCCTGGCGCCCGGCTCGGGCGCGCGGGGGCTAAGGGAGGTGCGCCATGAAACTGACACGACCGGTTCTTTTCCTCCTGGCGGCGGTTCTCGCCTTCCTTCCCGGTGCCCTCTCATCGCCGCCGGCGGCGGCCGGCATGGACACCCTGGTGCCGATCCTCATGCGGGGCACTGGTCTTCCCACTCCACCGTTTCCTGCTGGGTCGGTGGCGGACAGCTTTGGCCCGCCCGACGTCAATGATGCGGGCCTGGTGACGTTCTATGTCCAGTCCTCGCCCAGCGGGGCCTGCGGTTTGGCGGGAGCGGTCGGCAGCGGCATGGCGCGGGTAGCGGACGGCACGCCGGGGCCCTATGGGCTCATGTACATGTGCACCGTGATGGGGCTGGGGCGCCCGCCCCTCGTGAACGGGAGCGGTGTAGTCGCCTTCGAGGCCAACATAGGCTCGCCAGGCGGCCCCAGAGCCATCCTGCTAACCACCGCCTACGGCAGCTACCTGCCCGTAGTGGAGGAAGGCACGCCGGCTCCAGACGGAGGTATCTACGGGGTGCCGTCCCTGAAGGACTTCAATGACAGCGGCGATGTGCTCTTCCACGCGACGGTCAGCGGGGGGACCTATACGGAGGCCCTGTTCAAGGGCGGTGGCGGCGGTGGGGGCGCCGCCAAGGTGGTGGCCGTGGGCGAGACCACACCCGTGCTCGGCACCTACACCTCTCCCCTGGGCGGCGGTGGCGGCGGTGGCGGTGCCGCTATGAACAACCTGGGCAAGGTGGTGTTCCGGGCTGGGGTGGCGGGTGCTCCGGCGGCTACTGCGGGTATCTTTCTGAAGTCGGGCACAACCACCACGACGGTGACGGTGGTGGACCGGCCGGAGAGCTTCTTCGACGTGTGGTGCGACAACGACATCGACGACGACATCGACGGCAAGATCAACGATGGCTGCCCGGCCGTCGGCTACCCGGAGAGCGTCGCTAATGGCGAGTGCGACAACGACGATGACGACGACGGCGACACCAAGGTCAACGACGGCTGCCCCACCCAGGGCTCCTGGGTGGGCGACCCCACCTACGGCAGCGACTTCACGGCCCTGTCCGACCCCGTCATCAGTGACAGCGACCAGGTGGCGTTCTACGGCGAGAGCGGCGCTGCCTACGGCGGCGGCTACTTCACCCGGTCGATGGGGACTAGCTCAACTCCCGAGAAGGTCGTCCTGAAGGTGGACCCCAGCGCGGTTGGCGACACGTTCAGCGAGAACCTCACCGACTGTCCCGGGGTGAGCGGCGGGCTGGTCGGCGGCAATCCGCACGGCCTGCGGGGCGACGGGACGCTGGTAGTCGTGGGCTGCGGCGGCGACCCAATGTCCGGTGCCTTCGTGGAGCCATATGCCCACAAGCTGGTGATCAAGAACCAGACCCTGCCAGCGCCGCTGACGGGCACGTTCACCTATGTGCGGGACATCGCGGCCAGCGAGACCAGTGCCGTCGCCTTCAAGGCCGGCACCTCGCCCGGTAGCTGCTCTCTGGCACCCTGCTCCGGCGTCTTCGGCGGGACCATCATCATCATCGACAGCGACGGCGATGGCCTCCTGGATAGCTGGGAAGAGAGCGGCATGGACGAGGACAACAGCGGCGGTCCGCCGGACCTCAACCTGGCGGCTATGGGTGCCAGCAAGAACCACAAGGACATCTTCGTGGAGGTGGACTACCAGGACTGCGCCATCGCCGGCAGCAACTGCGCCGTCAACCACAGCCACAAGCCCATCGGCGGGATCATCGAGGACGGGGCGACGGGGGTCGATTCCTGTAACGATGGCATCGACAACGGCGGCATTGATGGCCTCATCGACACCGCTGACCCCGATTGCAGCGTGGTGAAGGCCTTCGCTGATGCCCCCGTCAACAACCTCGACGGCGTCACCGGCATCAAGCTGCACGTCATCGTGGACGAGGCGGTGGTGCACGAGAACTTCACGGACTTCCGCGCTGTCCAGCCGGCGCCCTGCCCCCAGCCGGCGCCCCCCAACGGTACCTTCGAGGCCTACAAGTGCAGCAAGTTTATGACCGCTGCCGACCGGGCCAGCGGCAACGCCAAGTGGATCAGGGCGGCCAAGCGCAAGGTCTTCCACTACGCCCTGTATACTAACCAGCAGCCGGGCGCTTTCAACTGTAGCTCGGGCAAGGCGGAGATACGGGGCAACGACTTCTACGTCTCCCTGGGAGGCCTGCGTGCCGCTGCCACTCCCTGCTGGACGGTGGATGGGACGGGCGAGTCGGTGGGCTCGGCGGCGGAGCAGGAAGGCACCTTCATGCACGAGCTAGGCCACAACCTCAACCTGCGTCACGGCGGCAGCGACGACATGAACTACAAGCCCAACTACCTGAGCGTGATGAACTACACCTTCCAGATGCCCTACACTGTGCCCCGCGGCACCTGGGGGGTGAACAACTCGGGTAGCTTCCTGGACTACTCCCGCTGGCTGCTGCTGCCGGCGCCGCCTGCTCAGATAGGGCACGTGTGCGCCGGGAACCCCGCTGGCTTGCTCAACGAGGCCGCGCTGCGCGAAAGCTGCGGCGTAGACAACGCCAACCCGCCCGCTAACCCAGCGGGATTCCTGTTCTGGAAGACCGCCCATACGTATCCGAGGGACATCGATGGCGACACCAACGTAGATGATTGTCCCTTCGTGAAGCGGTGGGTGCAGGGGGCCATCGACTGGAACGCCAGCGGCGCCATCCAGAACCCGGTGGCGACGGGCATCAACGATCCGGCTGCGCTGGGTGATCAGCCAGAGTGCGTGGACAACATCCAGAAGCTGGGGGGGTTCGACGATTGGGGCAACATCAAGTACGACTTCAGGCCGGGGGCTGCCTACGCTGATGGGGCTCCCCACGGGCCGCTGCCCCCCGACGAGGGGTCGCCGCTGAGCGACACGGACACCGATACTATCGCCGACATCAGCGACAACTGCCCGGTCATCGCTAACACCGACCAGTTGAACACCGACCAGGATCTCCAGGACGCCGGCGCGTCGGTGGTGGGCGACCCCCTGGGCGACGTCTGCGACGCTGACGACGACAACGACGAGTACAGCGACAGCAGCGAGGGCTACCTGGGCACCGTTTCGCTGGACAACTGCCCCGACGACACCAGCGATCCCGCCTGGCCGCTGGACCAGGATAACAACGGCCAGATCCTGATTCCCGACGTGACGAAGTACACCGGAAAGCTGTTCA
>CAYGYF010000142.1:0-4543 GCA_964354065.1 uncultured Dehalococcoidia bacterium
GCCACCGCTTCCTGCAAGTTGGCGATGGTCTCGTCCAGGGTTCTACCCTGCGTGACCACGCTGATCTCCAGGCACTCGGCCACGTAGTGCGTAACTCCCTTATGAATGAACGCCTTGATTGTGCGCTGCATTACTGTCCCCCTGCTGAACCCACCGGTCTGAGGGGCTCACCCTCCACCTCGCATACTAGCACATCGCCCAAGATCACGAACTGTTTCCTCCGGCCGCTCCCGCCCCCGGCTCTCGTAGCCCTTGGCAGCAAAGCGCGAGAGGGAGCGCTCCCGCTCCTCCAGCCGCGCCCGAACCTCAGGCCCGTGAGGTCATGGCTACTCCATTGTGCGCCCAGCCGCCGTACCGCTCGCACCGTCCCACACCGATATCGCCCACCTGCCCGGCTGGGGGCAGTTGTGCATGCCGTCCTCCTGGGCCTCGGACGAGCCCGTCGCGAGGGCCCACGCCACGAGGCCGACGGCTACCACTACAGCAAAGGCCACACCAGAAAGAACGAGTCGTTGCGGAAATCGTGGCATAGCGGCACCTCCCTGGAACGCGAAGAGCGGGTCGGCACCGCCATTAGACAGCAACCGATAGCGCCTGTCAACAGCGCCGCGTCAGGGAAACGTCAGCGCGGCACGAGCTGAGGCCGTCGGCCGCGCTCCCCACTGCGAGACGATCCGCGTGACAGCGCGCCTACTGGACGGATGCCGTCCAGGTCAGCGGCTCGGAGAAGCAGCCCGGGTCAGCAATGCGGTCTGGTATGTGCACCTCCAGCTCGCCGCTCGCCGTCGTCGGCGAATCGAACCGCCCCGTCATGTCATAGTCAGTCCTACCGATGGTGAAGCTGTTGTCGACTATGGTCGGCGGCGTGCCAAAGATCGTCTCCATGGACCCCACACAGGGCTCCCCGTAGAGGAGGCCGTTGAACCCGTACTTGACGCGACCTATTCCGAGCCCATCGCCGGTAACGTCAAACTCCATGGGCCAGTCCTGCGAGGTCTTGCCGACGTAGGTCGCCCCGGCCACCGGGCCCGACGACCCGCTGGGCGGCGTAGGCGTAGGGCTTGGTGAAGGCGTCGGCGTTGGGCTAGCGGCCGAGCCGAGGGCGAGGACTCCCTGCCTATCGTTCAGCGGCGGCAGGTTGCTGATGTCGGGCCGCCCGGCCAACCAGCCCAGCCAGCCGCCCGTCTGCGGGTCGAGGTAGTAGGCCACGTCCACCGCCCCTGCCCCACAGGTAGCCAACGCATCGGCCGCCGCCGTACCGCTCGGGCCATCCCACACGGCTATCGACCACTTCCCAGCCGACGGGCAGTTCTGAAGTTGACCCGCTGCCTGAGCGGCGGCCAGACGCTCTCCACCCGCCGCTGCCACGGCCCCCGTTCCACCGAGGGCCAACATCCCCTGCTTATCGTCCAGCGTCGCCAGGTTGCTGATGTCGGGTCGCCCGGCCAACCAGCCCAGCCAGCCGCCCGTCTGCGGGTCGAGGTAGTAGGCCGCGTCCACCGCCCCCGCCCCACAGGTAGCCAGCGCATCGGCGGCCGCCGTCCCGCTCGGGCCATCCCAGACAGCTATCGCCCACTTTCCCGCCTGCGGGCAGTTGTCCATCGAACCCGCCTGCGCCTCGGACCGTCCCGGCGCAACCATCCAGGCCGCGGTGCTCATCACTGCCACTGCTGTGAGGAGCAAGGCCAATAGGCTGAACCCCTTCCCTGCACCAGTCATGATCGAACCTCCCATCGCGTCAGAGAAACGGCGTGGTGAACTCCATACAATAGACGCGATTCTCCCGTGGGCGTTTCAGCGGCGGCCGGGGCGGGGGCGCTTGCTGAGGTGACGGCCAGTCAGCGCGGCACGTAGCGCGCGCAGCCGTCGTCCGTCTCTTGATAAAAGGGAGACCCGGCCGCCAGCAAGACCCCGTGGTCACCCCGCCTGGCGGCTTCCTCCACCACCCGCACCTCCTCCTCCCCCGGCACCCCGTCCGCCATCCCCGCCTGGCAGTAGCCCCAGTCGGCCAGCGGCCCCTCCTTGCCGAAGCAGTAGACGAACTTCTGGCAGTGGCTGCAATGAGGCTGAAAGGGCTCGTGCACCTCTAACCTTATCTACAAAGTGCTAAACCCTTCTAGGTGCAGAAGAAAGCGAACTCACACAGGCCATCCTGGGGCAGAGCCTTGGCCTGCTCTGTCCGCAGGTTGTCGCCCGTCTTGGCGGCAGCTACCTGAAAGCTGGCCAGACACAGGGCCTTGCAGGGCATCCCCTGGTACTCGATGCCTGCCTCCTTCAGCTCCCGCTGCACCGCACAGCTAGACACCTGCATCCGCAGCTCCTTGGTCGTGGCCTTGGCAATGTTCCAGCGGTCCAGCGGCCGACAGCCGATGATCGACAGCTCGGCGTAGCGCTGGAAGCGATGGGGGAAAGAGAGCCCGGTCTGCTCAGCCACCTTCTCGATCATTTCCCCCGTCCGGTCCATGTACTTGCCATCGGCCAACCCGATGGTCGTCTCCATCACCTGCCGCCCAAAGCCAGCGAACGCCTCCTCCGCCTCCTTCTCCCCCTTCCCCTTCAGGCCCTGCACGAACGCCTTCACGTCGCATGCCGCCGACACCTCGGCCACCAGCCCCCTATCCGCGTCGAACAGCAGCGGCTCGCCCGGCTCCTCCAGGGTCAGAAGCCTTTCCGGTATCGGCTTGCCATAGCGGTACTTGACGGTCATGCTGCCACACCCCTATCCGTAGTCACCTGAATCGCCCCATTCGGGCAGACTTCCACACACTTCATGCACACCGTGCAGAACTGAAACCGTACCCCCCGAACAATGAAGTGCCCGGGATCGGTCTCCCGATACTTCTGCGGGACCACGTTCGTCCCCAGGCCCAGCACCCGCGTCGGACAGATCAGCAGACACTTGCGGCAGGCCAGGGGGTCCGGACAGCGCGCGTCGTCCACATGGATCGTCGGAAGCATCTCCCCACCTCCTACCAGACCTCGGCCACAGCCGGCAGCGACGCCCGCTCCATCATGGCTATCGCGTTCGGCTTGCACACGTTGCGACACAGGCCACACCCGTAGCACTGGAACGGGTCGATGTATGCCTTGAGGGTGCTGGGGCTGAAGCTCAGGGCCTTGAACTGACACCGGCGAACGCACAGGGCACAGCCGTTGCAGAGGTCATCGTCCACCTCCGCGACGTGATGGCCCTTCCACAGCACCTTCACGTCCATATCCATCGACGTGCGGATGCCGCCGCAGTCAGGGTAGTCGCAGTTGCACAGGCCCGCCAGATAGGGCGTGCCGAATGTGTACACGCTGTGCACCAGCCCCCGCCGGTTCAGCACGTCGATCACTTCCTTCGCCTCGTCGGGGCTGAGAAAGTGCATGCCGCCCCGATACGTATCCGGCCAGCGCTCCCACTTGTACATCCCCGGCCCCATGCCGATGCACGTCCAGTTCTCGTCGTCCGGCAGCCCCCGCATCGACCGACGGCAGGCGCAGGTCATCAGGCCGATGGGGTACATGATCTCCAGGATCTGGTACACCTCCTCCAGGGTGAGCACCTGGCCGAAGTGGACCGTCCAGGCCAGATCCTGAGCCTGCTTCCTCAGCCTCTCCACCGTCTCCAGGTCGCCCCGCTCCCGCGCCTCCAGGAAGTCCCTGCCCACCGCCGCCATACCGCCCGCCGCCTGCTGCGGATTCGCCTCGATGCCCGAAGCCTCCACCTCCTCCCTGCGGATCTTGTACAGCCGCCGAGCGTAGTTACCGGGATTCAGATACCACCGCTCGTACCCCTCCCCGTAGCGTTCACACCACACGCACATAATCTTCCCCCTTCACCCTTGTTCCCTGTTCCTACATCCCAAATATAACTCAGCAGCCATTCTCTGGCTATCAGGGAAACCATCTATTTACGCTAACGTGTTTGCCCAGGAGACTAACGTCTTTGCCCCACACCCACAACGCCTTTACGCCATGCCCGCCGGACAGAATTGACACGGTTGACGGGCAGGTAGAGACGCCTCTAGAATGCCTACAGCACCTATTGGGGGCTTGTCTCAACTACATGACTAGGTCCTCCTACGCCCCAGACTGGCGCGAGCGCTACGCCCACAAGCTGCGCTCCGCCGACGACGCCCTTCACGTTGTCCGTAGCGGCCACCACATCTTCGTGGGCTCCGGCGCCGCCGTGCCGCAGTACTTGGTGGATCGGCTGACGGCTCGCGCGGATTACCTGCACGCCGCCGAGATCGTCCACATCATGACGCTGGGCATCGCCCCTTACGCCCTGCCCCCGGTGAAGGAGTCCTTTCGCCACAACGCCTTCTTCGTCGGGCCCAACGTGCGGGACGCCGTCGCCGCCGGCGAAGCGGACTACACCCCCATCTTCCTCTCCGAGGTGCCCCGCCTGTTCCGCAGCGGGCGCGTCCCTATCGACGTGGCCCTCATCCAGGTGACGCCCCCCGACGACCACGGCTTCTGTAGCCTTGGTGTCTCCGTGGACATTGTGAAGCCGGCGGTCGAGTGCGCCCGCGTAATCATCGCCCAGGTCAACCCC
>CAYGYF010000143.1:0-4537 GCA_964354065.1 uncultured Dehalococcoidia bacterium
CGCCCCTGGCGCCCCGGTTGCTGGAGAAATACGGCTTCGCCGCCGACCTCGATCATTTCGCCATATTCGGCCTGTGCCGCCACTGCCAATCGTAGACGGCAGAAGGAACAAGAAAACATGGCCCTGATTGACCCGTCCACGCTGCAGAGCATTCAGGCGCCGGCCATGCACATCCCCGACGGCTTCCTGAGCGCGCCGGTGGCCAGCGCTGGTTTCGTGCTGACCGCGGCGGCGGTGGCCGTGGCCGTACGCCGCACCAACCGCACCCTAGACGAGCGCTCGGTGCCTCTAATGGGGGTGATGGCCGCCTTCATTTTCGCCGCCCAGATGATTAACTTCCCGGTGGCCGGCGGCACCTCCGGTCACCTGCTGGGGGGCGCTCTAGCCGCCATCCTGCTAGGGCCCTGGGCCGCCATCATTGTCATGACGTCGGTCATTGGAGTGCAGGCGCTGATGTTTCAGGACGGCGGTCTGGCCGCCCTGGGGGCCAACGTGTTCAATATGGGCGTCGTCACCGCGCTCTTGGGCTACGCCATCTACACGGCGATGAGCCGCCTCGCCAACGGCCGCCTGTGGCTGCGCCAAGCCGGTGCCTTCGCCGCCGCCTGGCTTACGGTGCAGGCGGGCGCCGCCCTCACGGCCTTCGAGCTGGCTCTCTCCGGGACGTCGCCTCTGAACGTGGTCCTACCGTCCATGATGGGCGTGCACGCCCTCATTGGCATCGGCGAGGGGCTGATCACCGTGGCGGCTCTGGCTTTCGTGGCCGCCACTCGGCGCGACCTGCTGCCCACAGAAGTGTCAGTGGGCAAGGAATAGGACATGAAGCTACGCCGCATCGGACTCATCGCCGCGGGGCTAGGCATCGCCTTGCTCATCACCCTCCTCTCGCCCTTCGCTTCCTCGGACCCCGACGGGCTGGAGCGGGTGGCCGAGGACAAGGGCTTCTCAAGGATGGCGGACTCGCCGCCCTACAAGCTGATCAGCGACTACGTCTTCCCCTGGGTGGGTAATGAGGACCTGGCCATCGTCCTCTCGGGCATCGTGGGGGTGCTCATCGTGGCGGCGGTGGTCTTCGCCATAGCCTTCCTGCTGGCGCAGGCGGGCGGTGCCCACCGCTCGACGCCGGGCGGGGGCACCTCGAGCTAGCTCGATGGCGGTCCGCATCTCTTTCGGCGAGCGGTATCTGGCGGGCAGCAGCCCCATTCACGCCATGGATGCGCGGCTCAAGCTGCCGGCCACCGTGGCTTACATCTTCGCTGTCACCCTGACGCCGGTGGGTCACTGGCTGGCTCTGGGCCTGCTGGCGCTGCCGCTCGTGGCCGCCCTCACCGTCAGCCGACTGTCCCCGCTGTTGATCCTGCGGCGGTCGGCGCTGGCGCTGCCCTTCGTCCTGGCGGCAGTGCCCCTCATGTTCACCAAGGGGGGCGAGACCCTGTTCAGCGTGCCGCCCTTCGGCTGGACGGCCAGCCAGGAAGGGCTGGCGGCTGTGCTCACCATCCTCGCCAAGTCCTGGCTCTCCGTGGTGGCCGCCGTAATCCTCACGGCGACGACCCCCGCCGCCGAGCTGCTGCGGGCGACGCGCGCCCTGGCTCTGCCGCGCCTGCTGGTGGCCACCGTCTCCTTCATGTATCGCTACCTGTTCGTCATCGGCGAGGAGGCGCTGCGTCTGATGCGCGCCCGCGATAGCCGCAGCGCCTGCCTGCCGGGGCAAAAGGCCGGCGGCCGCCTGGGCTGGCGAGCGAAGGTGCTGGGTCACATCGTCGGCTCACTCTTCCTGCGCAGCTACGAGCGCAGCGAGCGCGTCTACGCCGCGATGCAGGCGCGGGGGTACGACGGCGAGCCGCGCTTCCTGTGGGACCGTGCCTGGCGGGCCGCCGAGGTCGTGGCGGTAGCGGCGTTGCTCGCCTATCTGGCGGGAGTGGAGCTCTATGCTTGGTACTAGCGTGGATACCGCCGTGGGGACGGCGGTAGAGGTCGCCGACCTGCGGTTCGCCTACCCCGATGGCGTGCAGGCCCTGCGCGGCGTGAACCTGACAGTGCGCCAGGGCGAGAAGGTGGCGTTGCTGGGGCCCAACGGCGCCGGCAAATCTACCCTCCTCCTCCACCTCAACGCCACCCTGCGCGGCAAGGGCGAAATCCGAATCATGGGCCAGCCGCTACGCTCGGAGAACCTGGGGCAGATCCGCGCTCAGGTGGGCCTGGTCTTCGAGAACCCCGACGATCAGCTCTTTTCGCCTACCGTTTTCGATGACGTGGCCTTCGGCCCGCTGTACATGGGGCTACCGAAAGAGGAAGTGGTCGAACGGGCGCGCCAAGCCCTGGAGCAGGTGGGGATGGCAGGCTTCCAGGAGCGTTTGCCCCATCATTTGAGTATGGGGCAAAAGAAGCGCATCGCCATCGCCACCGTGCTGTCCATGAACCCCGCTATTCTGGCCCTAGACGAGCCCACGGCTACCCTCGACCCTACCGCCCGCCGCGAGCTCATCCATCTGCTGCGGGAGCTGCCTCAGACGATGATCGTCTCCACCCACGATATCCCCATGGTGCGTGTCCTCTTTCCGCGCACGGTCGTCATGGATGATGGCCTCATTGTTGCCGACGGTGAAACCAATACCATCCTGTCGGACGTAGGTTTGCTGGACGCTCATGGCCTGATCGGGCCGTGAGTTGCCTCGTCCATCCTTGGCCAGGGCTTGGTGCTGCCAACCATCCTCAGCTAGATGGCACGTTCAGTTCGTAGCACATCCCCCCGAGAAATTGCCGGCCGGCGCTTGCCAGGGCCACCAGGCGCATGATATCATGTCCTCGACAAGCGAATGACGCTGTTGAGCCTTTAAGTCGGTCCCGCGAGGCCGACAAGGAGAAACAGTGACAACATACAAGACCCATACTGACAGCCCGAGCTGGATGCTCAAGCCCTCTTGTCGGCGAGCCGGCAAGAGGGCTTTTGTTATGGTCTGCGATCATGGCTGAGCATGTGATCCTGTCGCCCGAGGACATTCGGCGGTCGCTAAGCCGCATCGCCCACGAGATCGTGGAGAACAACCCCAGCCTCGACGACCTGGTGCTGGTAGGCATGCGCACCCGCGGCGTCCCCCTGGCCGCTCGCCTGGCCCAGCGTATCGCCGACTTCGAGGGGCGTGAGGTGCTGGTGGGAGCACTCGACATCGGCCTCTACCGCGACGACATCTCCTACCTGGACCTGAAGCCTCAGTTGAAGCCCACAGAGATACCCACGGACATAGCGGGCAAGCGGGTGGTGCTGGTGGACGATGTGCTGTTCACCGGTCGCAGCATTCGCGCTGCCCTGGACGCCCTGATCGACTTCGGCCGGCCCCAGCACATCCAGTTGGCGGTGCTGGTCGACCGCGGCCATCGGGAGCTGCCCATCCGCGCCGACTATGTCGGCAAGAACATCCCCACCTCACGGCACGAGGAGATCCAGGTACGCCTGGCGGAGATCGACGGCCGCGACGAGGTAGTAGTGCTAGAGGGGGAGTGAGAGTATGGCGGAGAGAGGCGTCAGAACCAAGAACCAAGAACCAAGTCTCAAGGAGGCTGAGACCCGGGGAGTTAGGCCAGGGCCTGCCCTGAGCGAAGCGAAGGGGGCTGCCGTCTGGGAGCGCCGCCACGTGCTCGACCTCGACGACTTCAGCCGGCGGGAGATCGAGCAGGTCATGGAGACGACCGACGCCATGAAGGAGGTGCTGGGCCGCAAGATAAGGCGAGTGCCCACCCTGCGCGGCATCACCATCGTCACCCTGTTCTACGAGGCCAGCACGCGCACTCGCTCCTCCTTCGAGCTGGCGGCCAAGACCCTGGGCGCCGACGTCATCAGCATCGTAACCAGCGGCAGCAGCACCGAGAAAGGGGAGTCCCTCGTCGACACAGTGCGTACCCTCCAGGCCGTCGGCGCCGACATCCTAGTGATGCGTCACGCCCGGTCGGGGGCACCATACCTGGTGGCCCGCCACGTTGACATGAGCGTCGTCAACGCCGGCGACGGCTGGCACGCCCATCCCACCCAGGCCCTGCTGGACGCCTACACCATCCAGCGCCATCTGGGCGACCTGCGCGGCAAGAGGGTGGTCATCGTCGGCGACATCGTCCACAGCCGGGTCGCCCGCTCCAACATCTGGGGCCTGACGACGATGGGCGCCCAGGTGGTGATCTGCGGCCCGCCTACCCTCCTGCCCTGGGCCCTTCGACTACGCTCAGGACAGGCCCTTCGCCCCGGCCGTCGAGGGAACGAGGACCGGGCCCTGCCGCCGGTGGCCGTAGAGACGAGCCTGGATCGGGCCGTCGAGGGGGCGGACGTGGTGATGGCCCTGCGCCTGCAACTCGAACGACAGCAGGCGGGCCTCCTGCCCAGCCTGCGCGAGTACGTCCGCTTGTATCAGGTGAATGAGGAGCGCCTGGCCCAAGCCCGGCCCGGCGTGCTGGTCATGCACCCAGGCCCCATGAACGAAGGCATCGAGATATCGCCGGCGGTGGCCCACGGCGCCCGCTCGGTCATCGAGGAGCAGGTGACCAACGG
>CAYGYF010000144.1:0-4516 GCA_964354065.1 uncultured Dehalococcoidia bacterium
GCGATGGCCAGCGGCGCACCGTGCCCCGCAAGATCTTCCCCGGCTACGTGCTGGTAGAGATGATCATGGACGAGCAGTCGTGGTACGTGGTGCGCAACACCCCCGGCGTCACCGGCTTCGTCGGCTCCGGCCACCAGCCCACCGCCCTGGACGAGACCGAGATCAAGGCCATCCTCCGCCAGATGCGAGCTGAGGAGCCCCGGGTCAAGGTGGGCTTCGCCCTCGGCCAGAGCGCGCGCGTCATCGATGGCCCCTTCATCGACTTCATCGGCACCGTCGACGAGATCAACCTGGAGAAGGGCAAGGTGAAGGTGCTGATCTCCTTCTTCGGCCGGGAGACGCCGGTAGAGCTGGACTTCCTCCAGGTGGAGAGGCTCTAGGATGGCCAAGAAAATTCGCGCCATCCTCAAGATCCAGCTCGAGGCGGGCAAGGCCACCCCGGCGCCGCCGGTAGGGCCTGCCCTGGGCCAGCACGGCGCTAATATCATGGCCTTCTGCAAGGACTACAACGAGCGCACCGCCTCCCAGGCTGGCACCATCGTGCCGGTGGAGATCACCATCTTCGAGGACCGCTCGTTCACCTTCGTCCTCAAGACCCCCCCGACCTCGGAGCTGATCAAACAGGCCATAGGTCTGGAGAAGGGGAGCGCCACCCAGAAGCGCGAGAAGGTAGGAGAGATCCCCCGTGACAAGGTGCGGGAGATCGCCGGCATCAAGATGAAAGACCTCAACGCCGACGACATCGAAGCGGCCATGCGCATGGTGGAGGGCACCGCCCGCAGCATGGGCGTGGAGGTGGTAGAGGCGGCAGGCTAGCCATGGCCAAAGGGAAGACCCTCCGCCAGCATCCTCACGCGAGGCAGGATATGGGCACTTTCACCGTGGTCCTTAGCATCGGCTCGCCCGACCGGCAGCGCTTCAGGGAGATGGAGGCCCTGGTGGACACGGGGGCTACCTTCACCTCTGCATCCAGAAGCCTGCTGGAGGCGTTGGGTCATCGCCCCATCGCTCAGAGGCCCTTCGAGCTGGCCGATGGCCGCGTCGTCCAGCGGGATCTGGGGGAGGTGCCGATCCGTATCGACGGCGAGGTACGGACCACTACCTGCGTCTTCGGCGAGGAAGGAAGCCCTACCCTCCTGGGAGCTGTGACCTTGGAGCAGTTCTTGCTGGCTCCCGATCCCGTGCGCAGGCGGCTAGTTCCGGTGAGGGGCCTGGCGATGATGGCCAAGCACGGCAAGAAGTACCTGGAAGCCCTCACCAAGATCGACCGCAGCCAGCATTACCCTCCTCGCGAGGCAGTGAAGCTGGCCAAGGAGACCGCCTACGCCCAGTTCGACGAGACGGTGGAGCTCCATCTGCGCACCAGCCTCGACCCCCGCCACGCCGAGCAGCAGCTCCGGGGCACGGTGGTCCTGCCCCACGGCCTGGGCAAGAAGGTGCAAGTGCTCGTCTTCGCCGAGGGAGAGGCCGCCAAGCTGGCCGAGGAAGCCGGTGCCGACTACGTGGGCGGCGACGACATGGTGAAGAAGATCGAGGGTGGCTGGACCGATTTCGACGTGGCCCTCGCCACCAAGGAGACGATGACCAAGGCCAGCCGCCTGGGCCGCATCCTCGGCCCCCGTGGCCTCATGCCCAACCCCCGCTCGGGCACCGTGGTCGAGGCCGAGGACCTGCCCAAGGCCGTCCGCGACGCCAAGGCCGGGCGAGTGGAGTTCCGCCTCGATCGCACCGCCCTGGTGCACGTGCCCGTCGGCAAGGTGAGCCTGGACGAGGAGCAACTGCTGGAGAACATCGCCACCCTGGTAGAGGCCATCGTCAAGTCCAGACCAGCGGGGGCCAAAGGCCAGTACATCAAGACCGCCACCCTCACGACAACCATGGGCCCGGGGATAAAGCTGGACCTCCAGCCCACGCTGTCCCTGAGCACCAGCTAGAACGACCAACCGAATACAGCAATCGCCGTAGACAGCGGGCGCCCCTGCCAGCAGATAGGCGCGAGAGCTTAATCCGTTAGGACCCGCCGAGGCAAGTAAGGAATGCCGCCCCGTAAACGGGGCGGGATCCCTGGGCCGGAAGCCCTTGCCTCCCTACGGCAAGGGCTTTACAGTTTAGCGATGTAAGGAGCGACCATGCCCACACCCAAGAAAGAGAAGATGGTTGAGGAGCTGCGCCAGCGCATCGCCCGCGCCACCATCGCCGTCAGCGCCGACTATCGCGGCCTTACGGTGCCCCAGATGGACCAGCTCCGCCGCCGCATGCGCAGCGCCGGCATCGAGCTCAAGGTAGTGAAGAACACCCTCACCCGCCTAGCCGCCGAGCGAGCCGGCAAGCCCGTGCTCACCGAGCTCATCGAGGGGCCCACCGCCCTCGCCTTCGGCTACGACGACTTCCTGACAGTCGCCCGCGCCTTCAGCGACTATCTGCCCACCGCGCCGGCCTCGTTCTCCATCCGCGGCATCTACCTGGACGGGCAGATCCTGCCGCCCCGCGAGCTCGCGGAGCTGGTACGGCTGCCCTCCAGGGAGGTCCTGCTGGCGCAGGTCGCCGGGCAGCTGCAATCGCCCCTGGCCACCCTGGCCGGCCTGCTGGAGGCGCCCCTGGCCGAGCTGGCGGGCCTCCTCCAGGCCATCACCGCCCAGCTTCCGGGCCTCCTGGAGGCCCACGCCCGCCAGCTAGAAGCGGGAGGTGGCGCATGAGCTATTTCATCCCTTCCAACGTGGTTCACAGCCAGCTCGCTAGCTGCGATCAGATTTAGGAAGAAGGAGGTTTCCCCAATGGCTAACAAGGTAGACCAGGTGCTCGACCTCATCAAGGACATGACCATCCTCGAGGTGCGTGACCTCAACAAGCGACTCCAGGATGAGTTCGGCATCACTGCCGCAGCACCCGCCGCGACCCCAGGAGCCGCCGCGCCAGCGGCAGCGCCCGCCGCACCAGAGGCCGAGGAGGAGAAGACCGAGTGGACGGTGGTCCTCAAGGACTTCGGCGCCAACAAGATCAACGTCATCAAGGCCGTGCGCGAGGTGACCACCCTCGGCCTTAAGGAGGCCAAAGACCTGGTGGAGAGCGCCCCGGCCACGGTCAAGGAAGGGATCGCCAAGAGCGAGGCCGAAACTACTGTGAAAAAGCTCGAGGGGGCAGGCGCGACCGTCGAAATGCAGTAGAATAGAGCAACGGCCACAGGTCGTGTCGAAAGACCTAGCTTAGATCGTGAGCCATGACCCTTGGCCTGTGATGTGCCATGACCTGCTACGCCTGCGGCAAAGAGGCCACCCAGCGCTGTCCCCGCTGCGCCAAGCCCTACTGCCAGGAGCACGGCGATGACCTCTGCGCTGCCTGTCAGGACCCGGCCACCGCTATCCCATCCAGCACGGTGTTCCGGGGCTCCTTGCTGGCCCTTCTGGTGGCCTCCGTCCTTGCCCTTTGGCTCCTGATACGGCCCCCCGGCCTGCCCGAGGAGGGAGGCCAGGAGGCCGCCCTGCCGCCAGCGACGGTCACGCCGGCCGCTCTCGCCACCACCCCCGTTTCACCCAGTCCGAGCGCAACGCCCAAGAGGACCGCTACCGCTACCCCAGCACCCACCGGCACTCCCACCGGCACTCCCACCGGCACCGCTACGGGGACGGTTTCGCCTACCCCCGCCGCCTCCCCCACAGCCGCCGCGTCGCCCACGCCCAGCCCCACCCCCAAACCACCCCCCTTCACCGAATACGAGGTGCAGCAGGGCGACACCCTGTCCGCCATCGCCAGCCGCTTCGGCACCACCGTCAACGACCTAGTCACCATCAACGGCCTGAGCAGCCAAGACGTCATCCTCTC
Source organism: uncultured Dehalococcoidia bacterium (assembly GCA_964354065.1). GTDB lineage: Bacteria > Chloroflexota > Dehalococcoidia > SM23-28-2 > SM23-28-2 > JAUYDU01. The sequence continues at coordinate 3,820 of CAYGYF010000144.1, forward strand.
CGTCGGCCAGGTGCTCCTGGTGCCCGCCCAGCCTACCCCGACGCCAACCCCGGCGCGGGGCGGACTCCCACCGTAGCGGCGGCCACGGGACGAGCCATGACCCCCGCCGACGCGGTCGAGTATCGGCCCACCATCCATGACCTGCCCGCCTCCGAGCGCCCCCGCGAGAGGCTGCGAGAGCACGGCGCCACCGCCCTCAGCACCGCCGAGCTTCTGGCCATCATCCTGCGCACGGGTGCCCCCTCCGAAAACGTCCTCGCCCTGGCCAGCCGCGCCCTGGCTCGCTTCGGCGACCTGACCGGTCTCGCCAGGGCCAGCTTCGGCGAGCTGTGCGCCGAGCGGGGCATGGGCGAGGCCAAGGCGGCCCAGGTGAAGGCCGCCCTGGAGCTGGGCCGTCGCCTGGTGTCCGCCCGCCCCGAAGAGCGGACGACCGTACACTCACCCCAGGACGTGGCCAATCTCCTCACGGCCGAGATGACCCTCCTCGATCAGGAGCACCTCCGCCTCCTCCTCCTCAACACCAAGAACCAGGTCCTGGCCGTGCCCGAGGTCTACAAGGGCAGCGTGAACACCACCCAGGTGCGAGTGGGCGAGCTCTTCCGGGAGGCCGTACGCGAGGGCTGCCCCGCCCTCATCGTCGTCCACAATCACCCCTCCGGCGACCCCACACCCAGCCAGGACGATGTGGACATGACCC
>CAYGYF010000145.1:0-4470 GCA_964354065.1 uncultured Dehalococcoidia bacterium
TCACCACCAGCTCCGCCGTCTGGGCCACCTCATCCGTCTCCTTCTGGATGACCGAAGCGATGCTCACACCGTGCTCGCCGAAACAGCGGGCGATCTGAGCCAGAACGCCCGGCCGGTCCGCCACCTCCATGCGCAAATAGTAGCGAGCGTTCAGGTCAGCTACCGGCTTGATCGGCAGCGGCCGGCCGGGCCACCAGAGCCTGCCCTGAGCCCTGAGCCTGTCGAAGGGCCGAAGGGGCAGGCGGTCTCCCCAGTGGCCAGCCCTCGCCGCCACCACGGCCTGGGCAGCATCGATGACATTGGCCACGATCGCGCTCGACGTCGGCAGGGGGCCGGCCCCTGGCCCCTGAAACAGCACCCGCCCCAGGAGGTCGCCCTCCACCTGAACGGCGTTGAGCACACCGTCCACGTTGGCCAGAAGCTCGTCCTCCGGCACGAACGCCGGATGCACCCTCGCTTCGATACCGTCTTCGTCTCTCCTGGCCACGGCCAGAAGCTTGATGGCGTAGCCCAGCTCGCGGGCGTAGCGGAAGTCGCGGGCGCTCAGACTGGTGATGCCCTCGCGGTAGATATCGTCCGGGCGAACGTGGGTGTGGAAGGCCAGGCTAGCCAGGATGGCCAGCTTGTAGGCGGTGTCAATTCCCTCCACGTCGTTGGTTGGATCGGCTTCCGCGTAGCCCAAAGCCTGGGCCTGGCCCAGCGCCTCCTGAAAGTCGAGCCCCTCTTTGCTCATGCGGGTGAGGATGTAGTTGGTAGTGCCGTTGATGATCGCCCGAACGGAGGCGATCTCGTTGGCCACCAGATCGCGCCGCAGGGGGGCGATGATGGGAGTGCCGCTGCCGACGCTGGCCTCGAACAGGATGTCCACCCCCTGCTCGTGGGCCAGGGCCAGAAGCTCGGGGCCGTGCTTGGCCATCACCTCTTTGTTTGCCGTCACCACGTAGCGGCCCGACTGGAGAGCCTCCTTGATGAAGTCGTAGGCCGGCCGCTCACCACCCAGGACCTCGATGACGATATCCACCGCCTCGTCGTCCAGGACAGCGCGCGGGTCAGCGGTCAGGAGGGCAGGATCCACTGGCACACTCTCCGCTTTCCAGAGGTCGCGCTCCAGGATGCGGCGGATGCTCAGGCGCAGCCCCATCTGCTGGGCATAGGTCTCTCCCTTGTCCAGGAGGGCTCGGGCCACGCCAGAGCCGATCACCCCCAGGCCAAGCAAACCGATGTGGACCTGGTCGTCTCCCGCCATCCCCACTAGCCGAAAGCCCTCCCCACTGCCCAGTTTAGCTTGTCGCTGTTACTGCTCACGTACTCGGCTCTGGGGATGAGGGTGCGCTGCTCATCGAGCCAGAAAGTGAAGTAACGGGAGGTCAGCGTATTGCGCTGCTGGTCGGTCACCGCCATATCCGGTTGCCTCTCCTCCACCTGGTAGATGTACTGACCGCCCGTGCCAGCGATGGGCTCGCTGCGAGCCCCTACCTCCAGGGCGAAGACCTTCTGGCCAACGGCCGGGCCCAGCTCGTCGCGGGTCACCCAGCCCCGCTCACCGCCCGCGTCCTTGGTGGTCGTATCCAGGGACAGCTCTCGGGCCAGGTCACCGAAGTCCTCGCCAGCGTCCAGCCGCTCCAGCACCGACTTGGCCTCATCCTCCGTCCCCACGAGGAGCTGGCGTATCCTCACCTGCTCCGTGGTTGCGGGCACGGAGTCAGCGTACATCTGCTGCACCTTGATCCCCAGCACATCCGCCTCGATCATCCGCCGGTACTCCTTGTCCGACAGGTCGCTCCGCTTCAGCTCCTCGTGATAGGCTTTCTGGAACGCCTCGGGATCGTCCCGCGACACCCCCAGGCCAGTGGCGATCTGCTCATCGATCTCGTCCGGCGATGCCGACAGCCCCAGGTCAACGCTGGCTCTCTGCCGCAGCAGCTCCTCCTGCTGGAGGATACCGACCATGATGGCGATCGCCTGAGCTACCTGCTGGCTGGACGTTAGCCCCTGAAGGCCGCTGCTCTCCACATAGAACTTGAGGCGGCGGGTGAAGTAATCGAGATTGAAGGTAGTCTCGCCCACCTGAAGAGCCCGGGAGTGAGGAGGGCCGACCTGATCCTGATAGTAGCCCCAGCCGATCATCCCACCGACGATGGCCAGAAGTAGGGCGAAACCGACAACCACCAGCAGTTGCAGGCGAAATTCGCGGCTCCAGGGCCGCCGCCGTGGCCGCGGCGGGATAGGCAGGGGTCTCTGTCGCCTCTTCTTAGCCAATGGTGAACTCCCTCAAGTGTGCCCCAGGATCGCGCGGGTGGGAAAGCTGTCTATCAGCGATCTCGGCCTCGGCCCTGCCCCGACTGGTCGGGGCGCGCCTGTCTGCCGGCAGGCAGGCCAGCTACTGGCGCGGGGAGTAGCTTCCCGACTTGCGAATGTGCTCCGCCGTGTAGGGCAAGAGGGCCAAATGCCTGGCCCGCTTCAGGGCCAGCGATAGCGCCCGCTGATGCTTGGCACAGGTTCCCAGCCTCCTCCTCGGCTCGATGCGCGCCCGATCGGACAAGAACCGCCGTAGCCTGCTGACGTCCTTGTAGTCGATAACCTTTACGTGCTCGACGCAGAACATGCAGACCTTACGGCGAGGGCGGTATCCCTCACGTCGCTTGGGCCTGCCCCCCTCAGGCGGGGCCTCAGCGCGGGCTGGAGCCTGCCCTGAGCTTGCCGAAGGGGCGATCTCTGCTTGCGGTCCCTTCGGGCTCGAGCCCTCTAGGGCGAAGCCTTGCTCCGGTTCTGTTACCATCCGCTAAACCCACCTACAACCCTGCCTACCGGCAGGCAGGCAGTCTCAAGAATCGTTTCCCACCCCCGCTTTCTGGCGGGGGCATGGATGCAACCCCGTTCACGGGGCGGTGCTGTGGGAATTTCCAAATGGCTTCTACTCAAAGGGTAGCTCCTCGGCCTCCACCGCCCCCGCCGCCTCCCCCTCCGGCTCCTCCGGCAAGGGCACGCCCGGCGCCCGATCCAGGAAGAGCACCGTGTTGGCTATCACCTCGGTGCGATAACGCCGCTGGCCATCGGGGGCCTCCCACGAGCGAGTGCGCAGCCGCCCCTCCACGTAGACCCGCCGCCCCTTCTGGAGAAACTGGCTACAGGTCTCCGCCAGCTTGTCCCAGGTTACCACACCGAACCACTCCGTCTCCTCACGGCGCTCCCCGTCGGCCGCCGTGTAGTTGCGGCTGGTGGCGACGCGGAAGGAGGTCATCGCCTTGCCGTTGGCGGTATAGCGCATCTCTGGGTCGGCGCCCAGATTGCCGATGATCATCACCTTATTCAGACTGGCCATCGCGCCAACTCCTTTCGCGCCGCCTCAGGCGGAAGCAGGCTCGACCTCCTCCACCCGTACCAGCAGATGGCGTATCACTTCCTCCGCCAGCTCCAGACTGGCCTCCAGGTCGGCCACTTGAGTGGGGTCGAGCTTGAACTGAGTGACGACGTAGTTGCCCTCCATGTGTCGCTTGATGGGGTAGGCTAGCTTCCTGCGGCCCCATCGATCCACCTCCGCCACCTCGCCGCCGCGGCTGGTGATGAATTGACTCACCTTATCGATGGTATTCGGCACGTCCTCCTCGGCCACGTCCGGGCTTATGATCACCACCAGCTCGTAGTCGCGCAAACCTCTGCTCCTGTCTCTCCCGCACCCCCATTCTGTCGGGGCAGGTCGGGGCACGGACGGAATTATAGCACGAGGGAGATACCATCACAACCAAAGGGGAAACCCCACCTGTAGAGGCGCAGCATCCTCCGGAGGCGGATCAGCCTCTGGCTGATGCTGCGCCCCTACGGCCTGGCGTCCTCAGGCGGCGATGCCGGGCACCGGGAAGCCGCTGGCCATCTCCACCACCTCCTGGCGTACCGCCGTCGTCACCTTCTCGTCCCCCAGATTATCCAGAATGCGGGCGATCAGGCCAGCGATGCGCCGCATCTCGTCCGGCCCGAAGCCGCGGCTGGTGACAGCGGGCGTGCCGATGCGGATGCCGCTGCCCACCGCCGGCGGCCGCTGGTCGTAGGGGATGGTGTTCTTGTTCACGGTGATCCCCACAGCCTCCAACGCCAGTTGGGCATCTCGGCCGGTGATCCCCTTCGCACCCACATCCACCAAAAGCAGGTGGTTGTCGGTGCCACCGGAGACGATGCGCAGGCCGCAGGCCTGAAGCTCCTCGGCCAGGACCCTGGCGTTCTCCACGACCCGTCGCTGGTATTCGGCGAACTCAGGGCGCAAGGCCTCGCCGAAGCAGACGGCCTTGGCGGCGATGCTATGCATGTGCGGCCCTCCCTGGGTGCCGGGAAACACCGCCCGATCGATCTTCTGGGCCAGATCCGCCTGACAGAGGATGAAAGCGCCGCGAGGCCCCCGCAGGGTCTTGTGAGTGGTAGACGTGATCACCTGGGCGTGGGGCACCGGCGACGGATGCAGGCCCACAGCCACCAGGC
>CAYGYF010000146.1:0-4440 GCA_964354065.1 uncultured Dehalococcoidia bacterium
TGTCACACCAGATTCCCGGCGGGATGACCTCCAACTTCATAGCCCAGTTGAAGGCTGCTGGCGCTCTTGACAGACTGCACGAATGCCACGAGGAGACTGTCAAAGTCCGAGAGGATCTCGGTTATCCGCCCCTAGTTACGCCCACGAGCCAGATCGTGGGGGTGCAAGCAGTGCAGAACGTGCTTGCTGGCCACTACAAGATGATCACCAAGGAAGTGAAGGACTACTGCTGGGGCCTCTACGGCAAGCCACCAGTCCCAATCAACCCCGAGGTCCAGAAAGAGGCCCTCAAGGGCTATGAGCGAGGCGAGGAACCCATCACTGTTCGTGCCGCCGATATGCTCGAGCCGGAGCTGGAGAAGGCCAGGGAAGCGACGAAGGATATCGCCAAGGACATTAATGATGTCCTCATATATGCTCTCTATCCCACTACCGGCATGAGGTTCCTGAGGCTGAAGTACGGCCTGGATAAAGAGACCCCTGAGGACTGGAAGCCCCCGAAGGCGCCAAGGACCCTGGAGGAAGTGAAGAGGGAAGAGGAACTTATTGAGCTGGCCAAAGCAGGCAAACTGGTGGAGAAACGGGAAGTGGTAGCGCCTGCCAAAGGCCCCGGTATCCGAACTTTCAACGTCTTCGTGGGCGATGAATACTACCAGGTGGAGGTCGAAGCGGTTGGAGGCTCGCCGCCGATGTCCGTGGTTTCCTTAGCTGGCTCCGCTGCGCCGGCTCCGGTAGCGTCTGGGACAGCAGCACCACCTGGGGCGGCGAAGAAGAAGAAGAAGGAGGCCGCAGCGGCAGCCGGAGCCCTAGGGGTCGCCGCCGGCGAGGCGACGATCGTGGCGCCCATGCCAGGGATGATTACCCGCTACGAGGTGAACGTAGGCGATCGCGTCCGGGCCGGCGATGTGGTCGTCATCTTCGAGGCGATGAAGATGCAGAATAGTATGCCCAGTCCCATCGATGGGACGGTCAAGGCCTTGCCCTTCAAGCTGGGGGATCCGGTTCCCAAAGATGCGGTTATGGCGGTAATTGGTCCGTAGGGGGCGTTCGCGAACGACCCCTACGCCCCTAGCGGACCCCAGCGGCGATTCTAGTCCGGGAGAGTGACCAGGGAGGTGGTGCTCTGAATCCCGGCAATCTTACGGATCCTGCCCCCCAGGATGAGGGGTATCTCCGTCAGGTTGTCTACCTCGATCTCGGCTACGATGTCGTAAGGCCCCATTACCTCGTGCGTTTCCACCACTCCAGGAATATCCTGTATGACATCAAGCACTGCCTTGGTCCTGCCGGGGTCGGTAACCACCAAGACGTAAGCCTTTATGGCCATGGATGCAACTCCTGCCTGAGATACTGAGCCTGATTTCCAGCCATTATACTACAATGCCAGGCAACTTTGGCCCGGCGAGGCAACTCAGGACACAAGTAGTCGAGCGTGCTACAATCGGTCGGGCCTTCTCAGGGTTCGACCACCGCCGCGGGATGGGGCTGTCCCGCGGGCTTTGCGGAAAGCATGCACAGTGCGGTAAAATAAAGGGGAAACGAGACTAGTCCCCCAAATATGCAAGCCAGGTCACACAAGGACAGCCAGGTAAGGAACGACTTCGTCATCCGCATCGGGGGCGACACCGCTATCGGCGGCGTGATCAGCACTGGCGAAAACTTTACCATCGCTGCCGCCCGCCTCGGTTTCCAGGTCTTCACCTTCCGCTCCTATCCCGCCGAGATCAAGGGCGGCCACGCCTGGTTCCAGGTGCGGATCAGCAACAGGCCCGTTCTCTCCACCGGCGACGGTGTGGACATTCTCGTCGCCTTCGACCAGGAGGCCTACGAACGTCACTGCGGGGAGCTACGGGAAGGCAGGGTCATCATCTACGACTCCGACTTGGTGCAGGTCGACGATGGCAGGTTCATCCGCTACGGCGTTCCCTTCCAGCGCATCGCCCGCCAGGAGCTGAACTTCACCCGCGGCACCAACGTCCTGGTGTTGGGGCTGATGGCCGGCCTGTTCGGGCTGCCGCTCGACTCTCTCCAGGACCTGGTGCGGTCACGGTATAAGCGGCGGGTCGAGCTGGTGGAGAAGAACCTGGAGGCCCTTGCCTATGGCTTCGACTACACCAACAAGATCCGCAAGGAGGACAAGTACTATCTAGGGACGAGCGACCACGTTAGTCGCCTGGTGATGAGCGGCAATGACGCCATCGTGGCCGGTGCCCTCCATGCCGGCTGCCGCTTCTTCGCCGGCTACCCGATTACGCCCGCCTCTGACATTCTGGAGTCCATGGCCCGCGAGCTGCCCAGGCTGGGCGGCATCTGCCTCCAAGCCGAGGACGAGATGGCTGCCATCGCTAGCTGCATCGGCGCCTCCTACGGCGGTGCCAAGGCGATGACCGCCACCTCCGGCCCCGGCTTCTCCCTGATGATCGAACTCCTGGGCCTGGCCTCGATGACGGAGCTGCCGCTGGTGCTGGTGGACGCCCAGCGCTCGGGGCCCAGCACTGGCATGCCGACCAAGCTGGAGCAGGCCGACCTCTTCCAGGCCCTCTACGGTGGCCACGGTGACTTCCCTCGCATCGTCCTCGCCCCCGCCTCAGTGGAGGACTGCCTCTATCGGGCGCTGCACGCTTTCAACCTGGCCGAGAAGTATCAGATGCCGGTAATCGTGCTCTCCGACCAGTCTCTGTCCCACCGCACCCAGACCATCGACATGCCCAATCTCTCCCGCCTGCCCATAGTCAACCGCCTCCAACCTAGCGACGGCGCGAGGGAGGAGTACGCCCGCTACGCCCTCAGCGACACCGGCGTCTCGCCCGTAGCCCTGCCGGGGGTTCACATCCATACCTACGTGGCGCCCGGACTGGAGCATGACGAGCGCGGCCACCCCAACCAGTCACCCCAGGTGCACGAAGCGATGACCGAGAAGCGGTTCCTCAAGCTGAGCAGCGCCGCCGCCGACACCGACAGCCCCGACTGGGCGCCCCGCTACGGAGACCCCAAGGCCCAGGTCGGCGTCATCGGCTGGGGCGCCAGCGAGGGGGCCATCCGCGAGGCGGTGGAGCGAGCGGTGGCGAAGGGCTACAAGGTGGCCTCCCTTCACCCCAGGATCCTCAACCCCCTACCCCAAGCTCGGATTCGCGAGTTCGCCGCCTCCGTCAAGCGGGTGCTGGTGCCGGAGGTGAACTGCCAGGGCCAGTTCGCCCATCACCTGGCGGCCAGTCTGGGCATAAGCTCTGTCCGCTTCAACAAGATCGGCGGGCTACCCTTCACATCCGCCGAGATCCTCGGCAAGATCGAGGAGGTAGCCAGCCATGTCTGACCATCCCAGGAGCACGACGGGCGCCACCCGCACCAGGGTGGCCCCCACGCCGGCAGTCGTCCGCACGGCTAAGGACTACAAGGGCGAAGTCAAGCCCGTCTGGTGCCCTGGCTGCGGTGACTTCGGCGTGCTCAGCGCCCTCACCAAGGCCCTGGCCGCCCTCCAGGTGAAGCCGTACGAGGTGGTGATCGTGTCGGGCATCGGCTGCTCCAGCCGCATGCCCTATTTCATGAGCACGTACGGCCTGCACGGCGTGCACGGCCGAGCCATACCGCTGGCCAGCGGACTGAAGCTGAGCCGACCGGATCTCACGGTGTTCGCCATGGGCGGCGACGGCGACCTCATGAGCATCGGTGCCGGGCATCTACCCCACGTGGCCGCCCGCAACATCGATATCACCTGTGTGATGATGGACAACCAGGTCTACGGCCTGACCAAGGGGCAAGGCTCACCCACCTCGCCCATGGGCCACCTGTCCAAGTCCACCCCCTACGGCATGATCGCCAAGCCCGTCAAGCCGGTGCTTCTGGCTCTCACCTACGGCGCCACCTTCGTGGCCCGCGGCTATTCCGCCCAGCCCAACGAACTGAGCGAACTCATCGTCGAAGCCGTCCAGCACAAGGGGTTTTCCTTCATCCAGGTGCACAGCCCTTGCACAGAGTTCTACAATACGTATGCTCAGTACGACAGCCTGGTGACTGACCTGCCCGAAGACTGGGATCGCTCCGACCTTCAGGCGGCCATCGACCTGGCCCTCACTGAGGACAAGGTCCACCTGGGAGTGTTCTTTGAAGAGGAGAGGCCGGTATATGAGATAGAGGCCAGGAAGTTCGAGGAGGAAGTCCAGCCCTTCGACCTCACCTCCTATCTCCGGCGCTTCACCTGACCAGATCTCCAGACCTCAACCAGCGACACTTGCCTGCCAGCGGGTGGGCGTGTCCAGGGAGGGTCGAAAACTTGGGCAAGAGTCTGACCTATAAGATACTAGAAGAGCACCTGGTCTCCGGGGAGCTAAGCCCCGGAACCGAAATAGGCATTCGAGTTGATCAGACGCTTACCCAGGACGCCACCGGCACCATGGCCTACCTCCAGTTCGAGGCCATGGGCATCCCCCGCGTTCGCACCAA
>CAYGYF010000147.1:0-4418 GCA_964354065.1 uncultured Dehalococcoidia bacterium
AGCGAAGCGAAGCATCCCGTACGATGCGCCATTATTTTCTCAATGACCATAAGACCCTCGCCTACCAAGGCGTCACATCATCGATCGCCTTCAGTCTGGGATAGGGGAGAGTCTTACCCCTTCTCCTCCTCCGGCGGAGGCGATCCGCTCTTCGCCCACTCGATCTCGCGCTCTACCTCCCGTAGCTCCTCCTCCAACTCCGCCTTGTGCTCCTCCAGCATCGTGAGGTACTCCTGGCGACGAGGGAAGTGCCAAGCCGAGCGAAAGTAGAAGCCGAAGGGGGGCATGAAGCCGTAGCGAAACTTGAACCCGCGCCGATGCCGCATAGCTATCCCCCTAAACACAGAACGAGGGTCATAGGGTACGACCCTCGCCCATCTGCCCTCGCGGTAGGTCCCCTCTCGGCCCGATTCTAGCACGCGCCTCAAACCAGCGTCAACGAAAAAGGCGAGGCCCCGATAATGACAGGCTTCTACAATAATGGGCAACATCCAGTACGCAGGCAGACTATTCCAGACCTGCACCTAGGCCCGCCGCCCTTGTGATCCCCCCCTCGCTTCTGATACGATGGGCCGCGTCAAGTAACGACGCGGTTCGCGTGGTTAAGGAGGAACGACCGCAATGACAGCCATCATTGTCCTTGTCGTCATTCTGGGCATCGTGCTGCTCCTAGGCCTCTTGATGCTCGGCATATACAACGGCCTCATTCGCTCGCGCGTGCGCACCCAGGAGGCCTGGTCAGGCATCGACGTCCAGCTCAAGCGCCGGGCCAGCCTGATCCCCAACCTAGTGGAGACGGTGAAGGGCTACGCCGCCCACGAACGCGAGGTCTTCGAGCGGGTCACCGAGGCCCGCGCCGCCCTGGAACGGGCGGGCACGGCCAGGGAGGCCACTGAAGCCAACAACATGGTCACCCAGGCCCTGGGCCATCTGTTCGCCGTGGCCGAGAACTACCCTCAGCTCCGGGCCAGCGAGAACTTCATGAACCTCCAGAACGAGCTGTCAGACATCGAGGAGAAGATCGCCTTCGCCCGCCAGTTCTATAACCGCAACGTGTCCGACTTCAACACCAAGATCCTGATCTTCCCCAACGTGTTCGTGGCCCGCATGATGAACCTCCAGCCCTTCGAGTTCTTCGGGGTAGAGGAGGAAGTGCGCGAGGACGTGAAGGTGAGCTTCGCTCCGCCGCCGGCCGCTCCGCCGCCGGCCGCTCAACCGCCAGCGTCTACCTAACCGCCAGCGATGGCTAGCGGGCAGCCCGTCCTCGTCTACGACCGCATCGGCTCGAACCGCCGGAGCAGCCTGCTCCTGATGCTCCTGTTCTTCCTGCTCGTCGGCGGCTTCGCCGCCGCCATCGGCATCGTTCTCGGACTCCCCTATGCCTTCGCCCCCATCGTCCTCGTGCCCGTAGCCATCTTCGCCCTCTTCAGCTACTACGCCTCCACCCGCATCACCCTGGCCATCTCGGGCGCCCATCAGGTCACCAAGGAAGAGGAGCCCGATCTCTACCGCACGGTGGAGAACCTGTGCATCGGCGCTGGCCTGCCCATGCCCCAGGTATACGTCATCGAGGACAGCGCCCCCAACGCCTTCGCCACCGGCCGCGACCCCCAGCACGCCTACGTCGTCGTCACCCGCGGCCTCCTCCAGAAGCTCGACCATTTGGAACTGGAGGGCGTCATCGCCCACGAGCTCTCCCACATCGGCAACTACGACATCCGCCTCATGACCCTCATAGTGGTGCTGGTGGGTCTGGTGGCGCTGATGGCCGACCTCATGCTGCGGCTGACCTATTTTGGAGCCGGCAGCCGCTCAAGCAATCGAGGGCGCGGCGGCGGCTACGCCGCCCTGATCATCTATGCCCTGGCCCTGCTGGGGATCATCCTCGCGCCCCTGGCCGCCCAACTCATCCGCTTCGCCATCTCCCGCCAGCGCGAGTTGTTGGCCGACGCTTCGGGCGCCCTCCTGACCCGCTACCCCGAGGGGCTAGCCCGCGCCCTGGAGAAGATCGCCGCCGACCCCGACCCCCTAGAGGAGGCCAACAAGGCCACCGCCCATCTCTACATCGTCAACCCCCTGCACGAGCACAAGAGCTTCCTCAACGACCTCTTCTCCACCCACCCGCCCATCGAGAAGCGCATCGCCCTCCTGCGAGCGATGTAGGAGAGGGCCGGACGGCCCCAAGCTGTAGCGGAGGCCTTCCCACTAAGTGGTTGGCCGTCGGTCGGTGAGTTCCGCACCCCCGCCTAATGGTCATGAACAAAATAGATTTCCCTGCGGATTGAAATCCGCAGCTTGGCTCGAAGCTGCGGGTTTTCCCGCCAGAGGCGGGTCCGCCTTCGGCGGAAACCCGCAGAGAGCAATCAAATTCTTAATGACCTTAAGGCGGGGGCATATCAGCCGGAGGCTGATCCGCTTCCGGCGGAGATTCGAATTCCTATGCCGCCCCGTTTACGGGGCGGTGCCGAGAGACCACCCCCAGGCAAGGACTAGTACTCCAGGCCGTACGTCTCGTTGAAGTGCTGGAAAATGCGCTCGGCGATCTGGCGGGCGATGGGTGGCCCATCCTCGTAGTCGCTGTTGTACTGGGTGAGGATGGCCACCGCATAGGCGATGGTGCCCTCCGCCGTGTCCACCATCACCACCCCGGCGTCGTTCCACACATTCGATGGCGGGTCGACGTAGCCTATCTTGTGGGAGACGCGTGCGCCCCAGGGGGCAGCCTGGTACAGGATCACCCCGTACTCCGGCGGCGTCAGCCAGGACTGAGTCATCACGTCCAGCAGGTAGCTACTGAACTCCGGAGCGACCAGCTCCCCCCGGTAGAGCTTGGAGAAGGTCAGGGCCAGATCGTCGGCCGTCAGGTAGTTGTCCATCTCCACGACCCCGTCGGCGGCGTCCTCGCCGTAGTAGCCGGGGGCATGGGTGATGATGCTCCCTTTGGTGCCGATGACCTCCGTCATGAAGGCGTTCGTCTCGGCCAGGCCCGCCAGGTAGAGCAGCAGACGCGAGTCGGAGTTGTCGCTCACCCTCACCGTCTGCTGGATCAGGTAGTCCAGCGAGCCGTCGAAGTCCAGGTTGCCCTCCTCCACGTCGCGGAGGGCCTTCAGAGCCGGGAATATCTTGATCGTGCAGCCCGCCAGATGCAGCTCGCCCCCGTCCACAGAGACGCCCTCCCCCGACTGGAGATCGACGACGGCCACAGCGATGTCGGCCTGGGCTCGATCCGGCCCCTCCAGGCTTCGCACCAGGGCCTCCAACTCCCCCCGAAGCTGAGCCATCGCAGGCGATAGCTCCGGCTGAGGCGGCTCCTGCTGAGGCGGCTCCTGCTGAGGCGGCTCCTGCTGAGGCGGCTCCTGCGGCCCCGACAGAGTCGGGGCCGCAGCGTAGGCAGCCGCCATCTGGGCGAGATGCTCCACCTCGAAGGCCATCTCCGCGCCCCCCCAACTTGTCGGGGTCCCCGCCTCGGCCACTGCGGGCGAGTGAAGCCGCGGCTCTGCCTGATACGCCGAAAATGATGCGCCCACCGCTGCCGTCAGCAGGGCCAGCCCCACCCAGGCGGGTGCCCGTCGGACCGCCACAGACGCCACCCGCCGCCGCTGGCCCTCCGGCCGCGGCCCCGCCTCCTTCGAGACGAGGGGCACACGCCTGCCCCTAGCCCCCACGAGGGCCAAGGCCGCCAGCAAGCCGAGGATAGCCAGCAAGGCCGGAATGCGAGCGCCGTACCGATTGCCTAGCATCTGCAAATCAGCCCTATTTCTGTGGCTCATTCACAGTCGGCCGAGTAGCCCTTCAACACCGCACCCTGAAAGCCTGCCCGCCGCCAGGCGGGGGCGCGGCATAAGAATCCGAAGCTATGCCCCCGCCTTCAGGCGGGGGTAAGGAACCCGCCCACCATCTGCAAATCAGCCCTATTTCTACACTTCGTGACGCTAAGGTGCAAGCCATCGTTACACCGATATCCCGCCGCCACCATATTGGTAAGAATGCAAGTGTAGGCGTCCATTGCTCCTCCTCCAAGGTTCATCGCTGAGTTTACCCTGTGAGGCGCTGCTTTTGAACGCTGCGCAGTCATGTCATCAGATACTAGAATGGTTCCAACGCTTGTTCTTTAGACTGCTCACATGCTAGAGTAAACCGTGCCCGCCCAGGGCCACTGGCGGGGCGGGTCTTCTTCGTGATAGACCTTAGCCGTCTCTTTGTGATAGATTGTACAAACAGGAGGTAATCTGCCATGACTGGTGCTGTTGATCAGGAGTCCACGTACTGGCCGCGAAAGAGATATCTCGAGGTGTACGACAGATCTCTCCGCGAGATGGAAGACTTCTGGGCGGAAGAGGCCCGCAAGCTGGACTGGTTCCGTACCTGGGACAAGGTGTTGGAGTGGGATTTGCCCTTCTCCCGCTGGTTCGTGGGGG
>CAYGYF010000148.1:0-4397 GCA_964354065.1 uncultured Dehalococcoidia bacterium
CAGGGCGTCGATGCGCTCCGGCGAGCGGTCGCGGCTGCTGCGCACCACCGACTCCACCGAATCGGCCAGCATGACGATGGCCGTCTCCTTGCTCTGGGGCTTGGGGCCAGCGTAGGCGAACAGGCGCGCATCCACGTCGGGCTTCTCCTGGCTGGCCTTGCGATAGAAGTAGGTCACCAGCCGAGTGCCGTGGTGCTCGCTGATGAACGCCCGCACCTTGGTGGGAAGCCTGTACTTCCTGGCCAGCTCCATGCCAGCCTTCACATGGGCGGAGATGATCCGGGCGCTGGTGTAGGGATCGAGCCTTTCGTGGGGGTTGCGGCTGTCCAACTGGTTCTCGATGTAGAAGCTGGGGCGTATCATCTTGCCGATATCGTGATAGTAGCAGCCCACCCGCACCAGCAGCGAGTCAGCCCCCACCAGGTCGGCCGCCCGCTCAGCCAGGTTGCCCACCACCACGCTGTGATGGAAGGTGCCCGGCGCCTCCGCCTGAAGCCGCCGCATCAGAGGATGGTTGAGCTGAGCCAGCTCCATAAGCTGGATGCGAGTGGTGATCCCGAACAGAAGCCCCAGGACGACAAAGGCGCCCACCGTGATGATCGCCGACAGCAGCCCGCCCAGACTGGTGGCCAGCAACATCCAGGGCAGGTCCACCATCTCGCGGCGGGCGTCCAAGAGCCAGAAGAGCAGCAGCCCCACGAAGGAAACGAAGGTCACCGCCCCCCCGGCCGCCAGGTAGCGGTGCACCCGCTCCGCCCGATGGACGGCATAGATGCCCACCAGCCCCCCCAGCATGTACACCGACGCCATCTGGTAGGCCTCCAACGGGTTGCCGGCCAGCGACGCGCGCGCATCGGGCTGGTAGAAACCGGCGAAGGTGGCCAGAAAGGCCAGGATGGCCACCACCGCCACCGCCAGGGTTGCGTCGAGAAGAGCGGCCACCACCATCGGGGCAGCCGCCACGGGCAGCATGTAGGCCAGAAACCGCCGATCGTTGTCGGGCAAGGTCTGAGCAAGCAGAAGCTTGGCCGCTGCCACCCACAGGAGGATCAACAGGGCCAGCAGGAGAAGGCGAGGCGGGCTGGAGACCTCTCTGGGCTGGAACAGATACAGGTAGCCCCCCAGAGCCAGGCCGCCAGCGGCGGCGGCCAGCACGGCGGCGGCGACGGCGTCTCCCTCCAGATGTACGCCCACCAGGCCGCCATCGCGAAGCTGCTCCATGGCAGAGGCGCTGATCACCTCCCCCTGGCGAACGATGACCTGCCCCTGGACCTTGATCGTCTTGGCCGCTACGTCGCCCTCCTGGACCTGGAGGGGGCCAGGGAACACGGGGAAGAGGATAAAGATGAGGGCAGACACCACGACACCGCTGAAGATACCGGCCCGCACGGCAGATATCCTTCTTCCGGTGTCTGGCATCGCAACCATAAAATACGCCTGCTTCACCAGCGTCTTCTCATAATAGCAGACGCGGTTCGTAACCGAAAGGATAACACCTGCCTGTGGCAGACAAAGGGGGAAAGGAGCCTGCCCTGAGCCAAAGCCCTGAGCGGAGCGAAGGGGCAGCGAAGGGCGCTAGGGGCGGGACAGCTCGGCCAAGAGCCCCGTGACCACCTCGTTGATCTCGCGGCCCTCGGCTCTGCCGGCGAGCTGCGCGATGAGTACGGGCATCACCTTGCCCTTGTCGGCCGGCCCCCGCGCCTCCACCTGGGAGATGACCTGGCGGGCGGCCTCGACGATCTCGTCGCGAGACATGGCAGGCGGCAGGTAGGAGAGGAGCACGGTCAGCTCTGCCTCCTCCTGATCCACCAAATCCTGGCGACCGCCCTTCCCGAACTGCTCGATGCTCTCGCGGTGCCTGCCCACCTCTTTGCTGATCACCTTGAGGACACCGGCGTCGTCCAGGGGCGAACCCTGAGCCACCTCGGCGTTCTTAACGGCCGCCATCACCAGGCGTATCGCCGACTTGCGGCGCTCGTCACTGCTGCGGATGGCTTCCTTGAGATCGCTGGCAAGCCTGTCTTTGAGAGCCATTTGTGGAAAAGGCCAAAGCTGCCTACCTGCGGGCAGACAGGCAGACCTAGTAGCGGCGGCTGCTCCTGCTATTACCGGCAGACCTGCTATTACTGGCAGCCCTGCTGTTATTGGCGGCCCGGCCGTTCCTGCCGGTACCGCTATTCTTGCGGCTCTTGCGTAGCTTGGCGGCTCGCTTCTTCTTAAGCCTGACGCTGGGCGGCTCGTAGTGCTCCCGCCGCCTCGCCTCAGCCAGGACGCCGGTCTGCTGCACGAGCTTGCTGAATCGCTTCAAGGCTTGCTCGAAACTCTCGTTGGGGCCGACGTTTACCTCCGGCAAGTACTCCCCCCCTCCCTTGGCCAGAGTCGATGGACACTAGAGCCAATTCTATTTATGTCATACCCCTAGTGTCAAGTCTACCGCCCCATCCCTATCTGCCGACGCCCCAAACCACCTGCCCGCCGATGATCGTCATCTCCGGCCGCAGGCTCAATAGCTCGTCCGGCGGGCAAGCGGTGGGGTCGGCCGACAGCACCACCAGGTCGGCCAGCTTGGCCGGGGCGATGCTGCCCCTCTCCCCTTCGGCGAAGGAAGCATAGGCGGCAGCCGAAGTATACATCGCCAGCGCCTCGCCGATTGAGAGCGCCTCCTCGCCCGGCAGGAGCCGACCGCCCTGGCTGCGGCGGCCCACCGCGCCGTAGAGGCCGGGGATCACGTCGGGCGGGACCACTGGACAGTCGGAGCCAGCGGCTAACCGCACCCCCGCCCGCTGGAGCGAGCGCAGGGGATAGAGGTACGCCTGTTTCTGCGGCGCCACCTGGCGCAGATAGCGCTCACCGTTGTGATACAGGAACGCCGGCTGGCTCACCACCACCAGGCCAGCCGCCCCTATCCTGGCTGCCACCGCTGGCGGACAGAGGCCGCAGTGCTCGATACGATGACGGTGATCTTCGCGCGGGAGATGGGCCACCGCCCCAGCGAACGCGCTCGTGGCGGCCGCCACCGCTCGCTCCTCCACCGCGTGGATGGCTACCTGCCACCCCTGGGCGTGCGCCTCCCTGACCATCTCCCCCAGGGCGTCCTCCTCAGGATGGATCCCCTCGCCCAGCTCCTTGATGGCGATCTTCAGCGCCCCCAACTCCAGGGCCTGCCCTGAGCGCAGCCGAAGGGAGCCGTCGCCATCCGCCTTCTGCCAGCGAGCAGCCTCCTCCCTGTGCTCGAAGCCCACCATCGCCGTCAGGCGAGGCGCCAGGTGTCCGTCCTGGCGCAAACGCCGCAGTAGCTCCCACTCCGCGCCACCGTTGGTATGAGTAGCGTCCACCACACACGTGATGCCCGCCGCCAGAAAGCGCCCGCTGGCCAGGCCCACGCCCTGGGCCAGTTGCTCATAGGTGAGAGGCGGCACCGCCCGCTCCACCAGTTCGTTCATCTCCAGGAGCAGACCAGTCGGCTCGCCCGTCGAGAGGTCGCGCTCCAGGCAGCCGCCGCCAGGCTCCTCAGTCTCCGAGCCGATCCCGCACAGGCGCAGGGCCAGACTGTTCAGCACGCAGGCGTGGCCGCTGCGGTGGATCAGACGCACCGGGTGATCGGGGGCAGCGGCATCAAGCTCCCAGCGAGTGGGATGGCGACCCTCCGCCAGATCTACCTCGCTGTAGCCGACGGCCCTGATCCAGTGCCCGCCGGGAATAGCCCCGGCCTGGCGGCGCAGAGCCGCCTGGATATCGGCCACAGAGGAGACGGCGGCCGGGCTGCAATCGAGGGAGAGGAGGCTGGCGGCGTAGGCCAACACATGGCAGTGGGCATCGATGAAGCCCGGCAGCACCGCCCGGCCCCGGCAATCGACGACCTCGGTCTGAGGCCCTACGTAGCGGCGGACCTCAGCGTCCGAGCCCACCGCCAGGATACGGTCGCCCCGGACAGCGACCGCCTGAGCCCGCGGCCGCCGTGGCTCCATGCTGACTACGCGTGCATCGTGGAGAACGAGGGTAGCGGCCACAGCATGCCCCCCGTAGCTTGGCCCCCATAGCTGCAAGGCTTATGGTCATGAACAGAATAGAGGTTCAAACCCGGCATAGCGCCATGTAGCGGAAGCCTTCAGGCTTCCACCCCATCTCATGGAGGCCTGAAGGCCATCAAGAATTTAATTGCTCTCTGCGGGTTAAAACCCGCAGCTTCGAGCCAAGCTGCGGATTTCAATCCGCAGGAAAATCTATTCTGCTTAAGACCTTCAGGTCTGCTCCTACAGCAAGGTCATCTCCTTGAGGTCCGGCGGCACGATCAGCCGCGCCTCCGTCAGCGCCTGCACCTCCTCCGCCGACCAGCCGGGGGCCACCTCCCGCAGCACCAGCCCCTCGGGCGTCACATCCAGGACAGCGATATCGGT
>CAYGYF010000149.1:0-4346 GCA_964354065.1 uncultured Dehalococcoidia bacterium
GCACCATGGCCTACCTCCAGTTCGAGGCCATGGGCATCCCCCGCGTTCGCACCAAGCTCTCGGTGAGCTACGTCGACCACAACATGCTCCAGACCGGCTTCGAGAACGCCGATGACCATCGCTTCCTCCAGAGCATCGCCGCCAGGTACGGCATCTACTTCTCCCGCCCCGGCAACGGCATCTGCCACCAGGTGCATCTCGAGCGCTTCGGCGTGCCCGGCCAGGTGCTCCTGGGCTCCGACAGCCACACCCCCACCAGCGGCGGCCTGGGCATGCTGGCCATCGGCGCCGGCGGCCTGGACGTGGCGGTGGCCATGGGCGGCGGGCCCTTCTACGTGATGGCGCCCAGGGTGGTCCTGGTGCGTCTCGCCGGCAGCTTGCAGCCCTGGGTAGCGGCCAAGGACATCATCTTCGAGGTCCTGCGCCGCCAAACGGTGAAGGGCGGCCTGGGCAAGGTCTTCGAGTACGGCGGGCCGGGCGTGGCCAGCCTGTCGGTGCCCGAACGGGCCACCATCACCAATATGGGCGCTGAGATGGGGGCCACTACCTCCGTCTTCCCCAGCGACGAGCGGACCCGCGAGTACCTGCGGGCCCAGAAGCGGGAAGAGGCCTGGCGCCCTCTGGCTGCTGATGCCGACGCCGAATACGACGAGGTCGTCGAGATCGACCTCAACACCCTGGGGCCCCTTATCGCCCAGCCCTCCAGCCCTGACGCCGTGGTGCCGGTGGGGGAGGTAGCCGGGACGAAGGTGGTCCAGGTGTGCGTGGGCAGTTGCACCAACTCCTCCTACCACGACCTGGCGCTGGCCGCCAGCGTCCTCAAGGGCCGCAAGGTCCACCCCCAGGTGAGCATGACGGTGACCCCCGGCTCGCGCCAGGTGTTCACCATGGTCGCTCGCTCTGGCGCCCTGGCCGACCTCATCGAGGCGGGCGCTCGCATCCTGGAGTCGGCCTGCGGCCCCTGCATCGGCATGGGCCAGGCGCCCCCCAGCGACGGCGCCTCGCTGCGCACCTTCAACCGCAACTTCCCCGGCCGCAGCGGCACCCCCAACGATCGCGTGTTCCTGGCGAGCCCCGAGGTGGCAGCGGTCAGCGCCCTGCGGGGCGTGATCAGCGACCCCCGGGAGTTCGGCGAGCCGCCCAGCATCGAGCTGCCCCGGGAGTTCTACATCGACGACGACCTGATCATCCCGCCCACCGACAAGCCGGACGAGGTGGAGATAGTTCGCGGGCCCAACATCAAGCCCCTGCCCATCGCCGAGCCCCTGCCCGAGGTCATCCGCGGCAAGCTTCTGATCAAGGTGGGCGACAATATCAGCACCGACACCATCCTGCCAGCGGGGGCCAAGATCCTGCCCCTGCGGTCCAACATTCCCGCCATCTCCGAGTACGTCTTCGCCTACGTGGACTCATCCTTCCCCCAGCGGGCCAAGGAGGCTGGCGCCAGCATGATCGCTGGCGGGGCCAACTACGGCCAGGGCTCCAGCCGCGAGCACGCTGCCCTGGCCCCCATGTACCTGGGAGTGAAGGCCGTCTTCGCCAAGACCTTCGCCCGCATGCATCACACCAACCTCATCAACTTCGGCATTCTGCCCCTGCGCTTCGTAGATGATGCGGACTACGAGCGCCTGAACCCCGGCGACGAGCTGGAGATACCGAATGTTCGGGAGGCCATCCGCAATGGCCACGAGATCAAGGTGCGCAACCTGAGCCGCGGCTACGAGTTCACCGCTCGTGACGAGCTCACGCCCCGGCAAGTGGAAGTCGCGCTGGCTGGTGGGCTCCTTAACCTTGTACGGAGCTCCCAACCCTAGGCCAGCAGAAATGCGGGAACATGGATACCCAGGCGATTGAAAGGGCAAAGGAGCACTTCGCCGCCCTCCTCAGAGAGCAGTTGGAGCGGGTAGAGCGGATGAAGCGGGCCGACGAATGGGTTGACTACCAGAAAGTAAAGCCCATCAGCATCGGCATCTGCAGCGGAGACGGCATCGGCCCTTACATCTCGCGCGAAACCCAGAGGATCCTGGAGTTTCTGCTGAGGCCCGAACTGGAAAGCGGCAAGGTGGTGCTCAAGGTCATTGAGGGATTGACCATCGAGAACCGAGCCAAGCACAACAAGGCCATTCCCGACGATGTGCTAGAAGAACTCAAGCAGTGCCACGTGATCCTGAAGGGGCCGACCACGACACCGCGCAAGGGAGACCCCTGGCCCAATATCGAGAGCGCCAACGTGGCCATGCGGCGGGCCCTCGACCTCTTCGCCAACGTCAGACCGGTGAGGGTTCCCCAGGACGGCATCGACTGGATATTCTTCCGAGAGAATACTGAGGGGGCCTATGTCCTGGGAAGCCAGGGGATCAGTGTCACGGATGACCTGGCCATCGACTTCACCGTCACCACAAAGCAGGGCAGCGACCGGATCATCCGTTTGGCCTTCGACTACGCCAAGAGGAACGGGGTTAACAAGGTAACCGTAGTTACCAAGGCCAACATCGTGAAGACGACGGACGGCAAGTTCCTGGACATGGCCAGGGAAGTCGCCCGGGACTATCCTGAGGTCGAGTGGGATGACTGGTACATCGACATCATGACCGCCAAGCTGGTGGACCCCAAGCGGCGGACGCAGTTCCGCGTCATCGTCCTGCCTAACCTATACGGTGACATCCTGACCGACGAGGCGGCGGAATTCCAGGGAGGGGTGGGAACGGCGGGCAGCGCCAACATCGGCAAGCGCTACGCCATGTTCGAGGCCATCCACGGCAGTGCGCCCCGCATGGTCGAAGAAGGCCGCGCTGGCTATGCCGACCCCAGCAGCCTGATCCGCGCCGCTTCAATGCTTCTGAACCACATCGGCTTTTCGGACCGGAGCAGGAAGCTGGAGATGGCCCTCGATATTTGCGGCACCTTTGAGAAGAAGCTAGAAGTCACGGGCCGACCCACGGGGGCCACCGGAGCCGCCTTCGCCGACTATCTGATGAAGACCATCCAGGATCCGGCGCTGGAGAAGAAGTGGCAGAGCTATCAATCCAAGGCCAGGGAGGCCTAGACCTTGCCTGGAGACGCTCTCTAGAATCGAGGTGACATGCGCGAGATCGACTGCCAGACCATCACGAAAACGATAGCTGGGCTGTGCCAGGACGCCGCCTATCTCCTGCCGGAGGACGTCCTCCGGGCCCTTCAGCAAGCTCGCCGGACAGAGGAGTCGCCCCTGGGCCAGAGGATCCTCGACCAGATCCTCCTCAACGCTGACCTAGCGGGCAAGCAAAGGCTGCCCCTCTGCCAGGACACCGGCACCACGGTGGTGTTCCTGGAGGTCGGCCAGGACGTGCACATCGTCGGCGGCAACGTCTACGACTGCATCCAGCAGGGGGTGAGCCAGGGCTACACCGAAGGCTTCCTGCGGGCGTCAATCGTGGAGAAGCCGTTTTCGGCCCGCATCAACACCAAGGACAACACCCCGCCCGTGATTCACACCGACATCGTTCCCGGTGACAAGCTACGCATCCAGGTGATGCCCAAGGGCGGCGGCTGCGAGAACATGGCTCGCTTCACCGTCATGCTGCCCAGCGAGGGGCGCAAGGGCATCACCGACTTCGTCCTGCGCACCGTCGAGGAGTCGGGCGGCAACCCCTGCCCGCCCATCATCGTCGGTGTGGGCATCGGCGGCACGGCCGAGAAGGCGATGCTCCTGGCCAAGAAGGCCCTCACCCGCCAGGTGGGCCGGGCCAACCCTGACGAGGAGACAGCGGAGTTCGAGCGAGAGCTGCTGGAGAAGGTGAACGCCCTGGGGCTGGGGCCGCAGGCGGTGGGGGGGCGCGCCACGGCTCTGGCGGTGCACATCGAGACCTACCCCACCCACATCACCGCCCTGCCGGTGGCGGTGAACCTTCAGTGCCACTCGGCGCGGCTGAAAGAGGCGGTGCTGTAAACCGAAGAATGTAGCTGCAGGCCTTCAGGCCTGCATTCTGAAGAGCAGGGCTAAAGTCCTGCAGCCACGAGATTAGGCAGGAGAACGACGACAATGGCCGAGCTGGACATCACCTTGCCCCTGACCGACGAGAGCGTCGAGAAGCTGCACATTGGCGATGACGTGCGCCTGACGGGCGTCATCTACACCGCCCGCGACGCCGCCCACCGCCGCATCATCGAGGCCCTGGAGAAGGGCCAGCCCCTGCCCTTCGACATCCGCGGCCAGGTGATCTACTACGTGGGGCCGACGCCGCCCAAGCCGGGCCAGATCATCGGCTCGGCCGGGCCCACCACCTCGATGCGGCTTGACCGCTACACGCCTCCCCTGCTGGCCGCCGGCCTGAAGGGGATCATCGGCAAGGGCGGCCGCGGGCCGG
>CAYGYF010000150.1:0-4272 GCA_964354065.1 uncultured Dehalococcoidia bacterium
CGTTCAACTATTTAGATTCACCTCTGCGGGATGAATCCCGCAGCTTCCCCAAAGCAGAGGGTTTCAACCCTCAGGGGTGTTCTATTTGGTCAATGACCACTAGCCTGAGCTGGGATGATGTGCCATGAAGGTCCAGCGCCTGCGCGTCACCTTCGCCCGCGGCGAGGAGGTCAAGTACATCACCCACCTCGACCTCATGCGCTTCTGGGAGCGAGCCCTCCGCCGCGCCGCTATCCCCCTCGCCTACTCCCAGGGCTTCAGCCCCAGCCCTCGCATCTCCCTGGCCGCTCCCCTGCCCGTGGGCGTCACCAGCTCCGGCGAGCTCATGGACGTCTTCCTCGCCCAGCGGGTCACCCCCCATCACTTCATCAAGGCGGTCAGCCAGCAGCTTCTGGCCGGCATCGCCATCCAGGAGACGCGAGAAGTCGGCCTGGGCCTCCCCTCCTTGCAGTCCCAGGTGCGCTGGTCCGACTACCAGGTGGATGTGCCCACCGACCGCCCGGCCGAGGACGTGCAGGCGGCGGTGGCAAGGTTCCTGGCGGCCGATTCCCTGCCCTGGCAGCATCAGCGCGACCGGGAGGTGCGCCATTACGACCTCCGCCCGCTGGCGCACGACCTCCGCCTGGAGCGCCTCGCCGATGCCCTGTGCACCCTGGCCATGCGCCTGCGCACCGACAGTCAGGCCTCCGGCCGCGCCGAGCAGGTGACGGCAGCCCTGGGCTTCAGCCAGCCACCGCTGCGCATCCACCGCCGCAAGCTCATCCTGGAAGAGACGTCCCCCGCCGTGCAGGCCTGGCGTCGCCACGGCCAGCCGGAGTAGACTTGGCAGGAGGGCAGCCCATGGACTACCGCCACACCGGCGTCACCGAGGTCAGTTGGGAGCGCTTCGGCGAGCTCTGCCGCCAGCTCGCCCTGAAGGTAGGCCCCTACGACCCGGAGGTGATCATCGGCATCGCCAAAGGCGGCGTCCTGCCGGCGGCTGTGGTTGCCTCCATGCTCAGGCGGGAGTTCTATCCCATCCGCCTTTCTCGCCGCTACGACGATCGGGTCGTCAGAGAGCAGCCCCGAATTCTCGTCGGTGTGCCGGACGTGGTCAGCGGCAGGCGCGTCCTTGTAGTCGATGACATATCCATAACCGGTAAGACCCTCCAACTGGCCGCCGAGCAGGCCACCCTCCTGGAGGCGACGGGAGTCCGTACCGCCGCCCTCTTTGTCCACGGCTTCAGCCGTAAGCCAGACTACTTCATCCTGGAGACCAACGACCTGATCATTAACCCCTGGGACTATCAGGTGCTGGACGGGGGCCAGTTTGTCGTTCACCCCGAATACCAGGAAGAGCTCGACGAGCTAAGGAAGGGATCCTAGTGCGCTTAATCCTCGTTCGCCACGGCGAGACCGATTCCAACAAGGCCGGCCTCGCCCTCGGTCAGGCCGACGTCGAGCTGAACGACCACGGGCGCTGGCAGGCCCAGCAACTGGCCCTCTCCCTCGAGCACGACCCTGTCGCCGCCATCTACTCAAGCCCCCTCAAGCGCGCTCTGGCCACCGCCGAGGCCATCGCTCGCCCCCGCGCCTTGCAGGTGCAGGTCGAGGAGGGCCTCATCGAGATGGACATCGGCGAGATGGAGGGCCTTACCTTCCAGCAACTGCGACAGCGCTATCCCCACCTCCTCCAGATCTGGCTCGGCGGTCAGGCGGCCTATCAGCGCCTGCCGGGCGGCGAGCGTCTCGTGGACGTCGAGGAGAGAGCCTGGCCGGCCATCGAGAGGATACGCGAGCGCCACAATCAGCAGACGGTAGTGGCCGTCACCCACAACTTCGTCATCCTCGCCCTGCTCTGCCGCGCCCTGGGCCTGGAGCTGGCCGACTTCCGTCGCCTCCGCCACGACGTGGCCGCCAAGAGCGTCCTGGAAATGGCCGGAGATCAGGTTATCGTCGCCGGCCTCAACGACACGTGCCACCTGCAAGAGCAATCCTGCACATTGTGAGATTCGATAGGTTGTGCTACACTTGGCCCTGACGGGTCGGGGAGCCCTGTAAGGAGGCGAGTCGCTGAGCCGTAGCCCCTGGCTATCGCCCAGACGATTGGTGCTACTGGGCACTGCCGTGGTGGTTGTCTACCTTCTCTTCACGGCTGGCAGCAACGCCATCTCCACCTTCCAGCTACGGCAGGACGAGGCCAGCATGAGCGACGAGGTGCAGAAGCTGGAGGAGCACTATCGCCAGCTATCGGCCCTGCGAGACTACATCAACTCCGACGAGTACATCGAGTGGGCGGCCCGCCGCCAGTTGGGGCTGGTGCGCTCCGGTGAGATCGGTATCATAGTCCAGCCGCTGGCCTCGCCCACGCCGCCGGCGGAGAGCGAAGGGGAAGAAGGAACGCAGTCCGGCCAGCCGCCACAGCGCTGGTGGGAGGCCCTCATCGGCGAGTAGCCGCTAGACGAGACGAAGCATGTCCCTTGGCCCGCCGAAGGCGGGCTAAGTTTTCTCGGCGACGACGGCATGACCGCGAAACCGGGGCAACGCCATCTCAATCCCCGCGCTCACAGCCGCTTCGGCCAGCGGCTGGAGCGGCGGGTGCTGCGTCACATCCAGCGGCACAGCCTCTTCCCCGCCGGCGAGCGAGTGCTCGTGGCGGTCTCCGGCGGGCCCGACTCCACCGCTCTGCTGCTCATCCTGGCCCACCTGCGCCAGTCCCTGGACCTCCACCTCTGGCTGGCCCACTTCGACCACGGCCTGCGCCGCCGCTCCGAGCGACAGGCCGAGAGAGCCTTCGTCTCCGACCTCGCTTCCGGTCTCGACCTGCCCTGCCTCTTCGGCCAGGGCGACACGCGGGCCCTCGCTCGCGCCGAGCGCCTCTCCCTGGAGGAGGCCGCCCGCGCCCTGCGCTATCGCTTCCTGGCTCAGCAGGCCGAAAAGCAGGGCACCACATCGGTGGTCACCGGCCACACCGCCAGCGATCAGGTGGAGACCGTCCTCCTGCACCTCATCCGCGGCAGCGGCCTGGCCGGCCTGGCGGGCATGCGCCCCCGCTCCCCCTGGCCCTTCGCCGGCCACCCTGATCTCGCCCTGGTTCGTCCCCTGCTGGAGCTGGGCCGCCAGGAGACGGAGCGATACTGCCAGGAGGAGGGGCTATCTCCCTGCCTCGACGCCACTAACCTCCTCCTGGAGCCCCTGCGCAACCGCGTCCGCCATGAACTCTTGCCCCTCCTTCGCCGCTACAACCCTCGCATCGACGCGGCTCTCCTGCGTCTGGTGTCCGCCGCCTCCGCCGATGCTGCCTACCTGGCTGAGACGGCTCAGGGCTTCTGGCAGGCTCTAGCCCGCCGCCGCGAACGCAGCGTGGAGTTCCCGCGCCCGGAGTTGGCCGCCCTGGCACCTGCCCTCCAGAGCCGCCTCCTCCAGTCCGCCTGCCAGCACCTGTTGGCGGATTCTCGCCAGGCCGAGGCCGTCCACCTCCACTCCATGGTGGAGGCCCTGGCCAAATCGGGCGGGCATCGCCTCTCCCTCCCTGGTGGCCTGGCCTTCGCCGTCGACGGCGAGGTGGTGCGATTGACCCTGGCAGAAGAGGAGCCTTCCCGGCCGCAACCCATCGCCGAGGCCGTTCTCAACATACCCGGCCAGACGCTCGTCGCTGGCTGGCTGGTGGAGGCAGAGGCCCTGCCCAGGGAGCAGGCGCAGACCTGCCCTGAGCTGCGTCGAAGGGTCGGCGCCGATCCCTACGAGGCCTTTCTCGACCACGAAGCCGTCGGTAGCCATCTCACCGTGCGCAGCCGCCGCCCCGGCGACCGCTTTCGCCCCCTGGGCGCCGGCGGCGAGCAGAAGCTCCAGGACCACCTCGTCGATGCCAAAGTGCCGCGCCACCAGCGCGACGCTGTCCCCTTGGTCTGCGCCCCCTGGGGCATCGCCTGGGTCGTCGGCCACCGCCTCGACGAGCGGGCCAAGGTGAGGGAGGATACGCGCTCGGTCCTGCGCCTCAAGTTTCAGCGGCCAAAAGCTTGACAACGTGGCCCGATGTGATATGCTGACTGTGGCCGAGAGTTCATTAACAGACAGCGACAAGCCCGCGCCTGCCGTTTATCGGCTATTGACAAGCGCGGGTTATTGTCGTATGTTTAGCATTCGCTCGAGGTGGCACCTTAACAACTGCATAGCGGAAGGAAGAGTGTGGGTCCTTTACGTTAGATTTCGATCCTGCTTCGGCAGGGTTGAAATACCTGATGAGGGTTTGATCCTGGCTCAGGACGAACGCTGGCGGCGTGCCTTACGCAT
>CAYGYF010000151.1:0-4210 GCA_964354065.1 uncultured Dehalococcoidia bacterium
TGCATACGTCCCGCACGTCCTGCAGACTGTCGATGCCCATAGCCGCGACCTCCTAGGCTGAAAGGGCCTGCCTCCGCCGGAGGCGGGGGGCTGGCGGCCTATTATAACACGGGCCGACAGGGGAACCGAAAGGGGGGCTGGGGGGCGGCTGGTTTGCTGCTGGAGGGGACATAGATCGACACTGCGGGATAAATCCCGCAGCTTATGATGTCGAATCTATGAAGCTGCGGGTTTCAACCCGCAGAGATCAACGGTCGCAGGAAAGCGCGCCCGCTTCCGGCGATGATGCCGCCGCCCAGGACCCGCTCGCCCTGGTAGAAGACCACCGCCTGGCCGGGGGTGACCGCCCGCTGGGGGCAGGCGAACCGAACCTCGGCGTGGCCGTCGTCCACGGTGAGCAGGGCCGGCGCTGCCTGGCTGCGATAGCGGATCTTGGCCTCCACCCACGTCGGCTCCGGCGGCGCCTGGCCGGAGATGAAGGAGAGCTTCTCCGCCCAGAGGACATCGCCCAGCAGCTCGTCCTCCCCGCCCACGGTGACGGTGTTGGCCGTCGGGTTGAGGCCGAGCACGTACAGGGGCTGGCGGCCGCCTCTGGCTGGCAGGCCGCGCCTCTGGCCGACGGTGTAGTCGCCGATGCCCCGGTGGCGGCCGACGGATCGCCCCTCGCTGTCCACGATATCGCCTGGGGGCTGGGGGAAGCGCTCGGCCAGGAAGGAGCGGTAGTCGCCATCGGGGATGAAGCAGATCTCGGCGCTGTCGGGCTTGACGGCCACCGGCAGGCCCATCTCGGCCGCCATCCGGCGGACCTCAGCCTTGGTGTACTCGCCCACGGGGAACAGCAGGCGGGAAAGCTCCTCCTGCCCCAGCATGTACAGCACGTAGGACTGGTCCTTGGCTTCGTCCCTGGCCCGCCGGAGCTCGTAGCCGTGCCTGCCCGCTGCGCTGGCGGGGCCGTTCCTGGCGATGCGAGCGTAGTGGCCGGTGGCCAGGTAATCGCTGCCCAGGGCCAGGGTCTTGGCCAGCAGCGGCCGGAACTTCACCCGCTCGTTGCAGGCCAGGCAGGGATTGGGCGTGCGGCCCAGCAGGTATTCTCGGCAGAAGTAGTCCACCACCGCCGAGGCGAACTCCCGCTCGAAGTTGAGGACGTAGTGGGGGATGCCCAGGGCATCGCAGACGGCGCGGGCGTCCTCGCTGTCCTCCACCGAGCAGCAGCGGCGGTGGTGCCGGGGCAGGTCGGGGTTCTCCAGCGTCCACAGGCGCATGGTGACGCCGATGACGTCGTAGCCCTGGCGCAATAGCAGGGCCGCCGCGGTGGCGGAGTCCACCCCGCCGCTCATGGCCACGATTACTCGCTTCCTACTCATCGTCGCTCTCTATGGTATAATGTTTTCAGCCGTGGCTGAAGCCCAGGCGGGCAAGCAGGAGGCCATCTGGAAGGCACAGTCCTAGCGCGCAGAATCGTCGATCTCCTCTCCGACAAGCAGGCAGAGGATATCCTCCTCCTGGATATCCGTAACGTCGTCCTCTTTGCTGACTACTTTGTGATCGCCAGCGGCCAGAACGTCCGCCAGATGCGGGCCCTGTGCGATGCTATCGACCAGGAGCTGGCCAAGGACGGCGTTTCCCCCTACGGCCGCGAGGGGATGCCGGAGTCGGGCTGGGTGCTCATAGACTTCGGTGACGTGATCGTCCACATCTTCGGCGCCGACGAGCGGGCCTTCTACGACCTGGAGGGCCTGTGGCAGCAGGCGGTGCCGGTGGTGCGGATACAGTAGAATCAAGAACCAACAAACCAACAAACCAACAAGCCGTGAGATCCTGCTGGTTCCTTGGTTTGCTGGTTTGTTGGTTTCGCCTACTCGGGCACCCAGGGCTCGG
The DNA here is from genome assembly GCA_964354065.1 of uncultured Dehalococcoidia bacterium. Lineage (GTDB taxonomy): Bacteria > Chloroflexota > Dehalococcoidia > SM23-28-2 > SM23-28-2 > JAUYDU01. Next base: position 1,879 of record CAYGYF010000151.1, read on the forward strand.
TGCTGCGCCTCTAGCCGAAGAGGTCTGCTTCGTCGAAGAACAGCCGTATCTCCTTCTCGGCGGTCTCCAGGGAATCGGAGCCGTGCACCGAGTTGTGGCCGATGTCTATGCCCAGGTCGCCGCGGATGGTGCCCGGCACTGCCCGGGCGGGGTCGATGTCCCCCATGGCCTGGCGTACCATCTTCACTGCATTGTCCCCCTGGAAGACGGCGGCGATGACAGGGCTGGAGGTGATGTAGCGGATCAATTCCTCGAAGAAGGGCTTGCCCTCGTGCTCGGCGTAGTGCCGGCGGGCCAGCGCCTCGTCCATGTGGAGCAGGCGCAGGCCGACGATGCGCAGGCCCAGGCGCTCCAGGCGGGAGATGATCTCCCCGGCCAGGCCGCGCTCCATGGCGTCGGGCTTGACGAGGACTAGCGTTCGCTCCATGAGGTGCTTCTCTCCTTACTGGCGAGGAGTACGGGCGCAGCATGCGGCGCCCCTACGGCGGTGCCACCACCGCCTCTCGCAGGTAGATGGGCTTGAGGCTGGCGGCGTCGTCGGTGTCCCCTGAGGCCAGCCTGCGCCAGGCCAACTCGGCGACGGTAGCGGCCCGCCGTATTGAAGCCGCCGGGCCAACGACGGGCGTCTTAGGCCCCAGTGCTTCCCGCAGGCTTTCGGCCAGATCGTCCGATACCTCGCCGCAGAAGAGGGCGTTCTTGAGACGCTTCTCGGCTAGCAGCCCTTGCGGCAACGACAGGCGAGGCGATATCACCTCCCGCCAGGCGGACGCCGTGCCCTGATAGACGGCCCAGGCCAACTCGCCCCGACCAGCGCGATGGACGGCGCAGATGGGGCCGCGATAGTCGTTGTGCTGGTGGGCGTCGGCCTCCAGGCGGCCGACCCCCACGATGGGCAGGCCCAGGGCGAAGGCCAGCCCCTTGGCTGTGCTCATGCCGACCCGCAGGCCGGTGTAGCTGCCCGGCCCGATGCAGACGAAGATGGCGGTGAGGTCGCTCTTGTCCACGCCCGCCCGCTGCATCAGGTACTCCAGCGTCGGCAGGAGTTGCGCCGAGTGGTTGCGGGGGCAGCGCCAGGTGAGATCGGCCACCAGCGCGCCCTCCTGGGATAGCGCCACGCTGGCCATATCGGAGGCGGTGTCGATGGTCAGCTCCACGCTCATCCCCTGCGCCTGCCCTGAGCTAGGCTGAAGGGCCGGCGGGCGAAGGTGCCCAGCAGCTCTCGATAGCGCTCGCCCCGCGCTTCGAATGTCAAGCCTCGCTCTCTGGCCCCGGTGATGTCCAGCCTCACCAGCAGGTGCTCGGCTGGAAAGACCTCCCAGGCCCGCTCGGCCCACTCCACCACCAGGGCGCCCTCGGCGCAGTACTCGCTCAGGGCCAGCTCCTCCACCGCCGCAGGGTCCTCCAGGCGGTAGAGGTCGCCGTGGTAGAGGGTCAGGCGCCCCTGGTATTCGCCCAGGAGGACGAAAGACTTGCTGGTCACCGGATCGCTCACGCCCAGGCCCTGGGCGATGCCCTGAACCAGGCAGGTCTTGCCCGAGCCGAGTTCGCCCGATAGGAGCACCACGTCCCCCGCTTGCAGCAGGCGCCCCAGGCGAGCGCCGATGCGCCGCGTCTGGCCGGGGCTCTTGCTGTCAAGAGTCAGGGATTCAGGGCTCTGAAGAACCTTCATGGGGATAGCGTCTGGACCATGGCCGACCAAGCCGCTGGATTCATCCGGCGGTGCTGTACCCCCAACGTAAGAGCCTTCTTCAGCATTGTTCAGAGCTCTCGGGATCGCTCTAGCGTCGCCACGGCGCCCTTCGCAGGTGGTCCCAGCCCGCTCGCGCCAGCATCACCTGGCGACCGCCTTCATCCAGCAGGCGAACGCGCCGCTGGCGGTCGGCCACCATCTCGCCGATGAAGGTGAGGGGCACGTCGGCCTGCTTCTGCACCCGCTCGATGATCTCCGGCGGCGCCGCCAGGAGGAGCTGATAGTCCTCGCCGTCCCCGCAGGCCAGGGCCAGGGCGTCCTGGGGGAAGGTTTGGGTCAGGGCCTGGCTGATTGGCACCCTGTCGGCCCACACCACCGCCCCCACGCCGCTGGCCTGGCAGATGTGGCCCAGGTCCTGGAGGAGGCCGTCGCTGATGTCGATGGCCGCTCGCACTCCCTGTTGGGCAGCCGCCTGGCCGACGGTCAGCGGCGGCCGGTGGCGCAGGTGGGCGCGCTTGAGATAGGCCGCGGCCTCCGGCGAGCACTGCTTTGCTTCCAGCAGGAGGCGCAGGCCGCCCGCCGAGTCGCCCAGATCGCCGGTCACGGCGATGGCGTCGCCGGCCTGGGCGCCGCTGCGGGTCA
>CAYGYF010000152.1:0-4195 GCA_964354065.1 uncultured Dehalococcoidia bacterium
GGTCGTAGTCCGAGATCTGGAAGAAGTAGTGCCGGTAGCCCGGCTGTCCCAGGCCAGCGACCAGCCGCATCCCGAGCAGGTCCCTCCAGAAGCGGACGGTGGTGTCCATGTCGCCCGTGGCCATAGCCAGGTGATTGACGCCATTGAACCTAACCATGCTCTTTGTTCTCCTTCCCTACGGCAACGACTCGCAGGCAATTCCGTCGTTGTCGCCATCCAGGTTGAACGGATCGCCAGGGTAGGCCTCGAAGCAGGCCTGGGCCGCTGCATGCGTACTGAAATCCGCGCAGTTGCAGTCCGTCGCCGCGCACGGTCCGCAGGCTGACGGGGCCGGCGTCGGTGTCGATGTCGGTGCAGGCGTCGGCGTGGCCCCTGGCGGGGGAGTTGGCGGTGGCGCGCCGCTGGTCGTGACGGCGTAGGTGCTGCAGTCCGAGGTCAGGACCACCGTGCCATCCTGATCGGTTCGGTGAACGGTAGCGCCAGCGGCGGTCAGCCTGTCCAGAGTCTCCTGGTGCGGGTGGCCATAGGTGTTGCCAGCCCCGACGCTTATCACTGCATCCTTGGGAGTCACGGCGGCCAGGAAGGCGGCGCTGGTGGATGTGCTGGAGCCGTGGTGGCCGACCTTGAGCACGTCGGAGTCCAGCGCCAGACCCGCCGCCAACATGCTGGCCTCGCTGTCGCTGGTGGCGTCGCCCGCTAGAAGCACCGACACTTCACCGCACGTGAGACGAAGGACCACCGAGTCCTCATTCGGATCGTCGGTGAGTTGAGACGTGGGGTTCAGGACGGCGATGTCCAGGCCGTTCATCTGAGTCGTGTAGCCCCGCGCTACCTTGTGGACGGTAGCGCCCTCGGAGGCCACCGCTGCGGCGAACTTCTGGTAGGTCTGAGAGGTGGCGGTGTCGCCGTCGACCCAGATTTCGCTTACCTGATATTGGGCCAGAACATCGGGGAGGCCGCCGATGTGGTCGGCATGGGGGTGCGTGGCGACCAGGAGGTCGATGTCTGCTATGTCCTGGCCTTGCAAGTAGGCCAGCACGTTCGTCGATGAGGGCCCGCCGTCCACCAGGATGTCCGTGTCGCCTTTGTCGATTAGGATAGCATCCCCTTGGCCCACGTCGATGAAGTGCATGGTCAGGACCTCCGGCGTCGGGGACGGTGACGGCGCGGCTAAGGTCGGTGTTCTCTCTGGGGTAGCCGTTGCTTCGGGTCTGGGCGTAATGGCGGGCGTTGGGGTGCCGCTTGGGGTGGGAGTTGCCCTTGCAGTGGCGGTTAGGGTGATGGTCGGGGACGGCGTCGGACTTCCTTCGTCCCCCTGGCAGGCAAGGGCCAGGAGAACGAGGCCAGCGACCAGTAGAGCAGCTGCCAGAAGTCTCATCTGTGCGCGACACCCCTACTTGACCCACCGCCTGCTGGCGTACCAGGCGCCTGCGGTGCTACTTGCAGCAGACGGCGCAGGGATCATTCTGCGGATAGCGCCGCGCGTTGTCGCCGAAGTAGTCATCGACCTGCACCGAAAAGTCCCCATCAAAGGCGTTGGGCGTTAGGTCCGGGCCACACATCAAATACGAGCCGTTGGCATAACTGACGCTGTCCCATACTCCCGTGTACACTGCTGTCCAGCCTGCCGCGCACGTGTTACCGCTCCAGTTCGTGTAGCATGCGCCCGAGCCAGCGGCAGCGAATGCGGACGAGTCTAGGCCGTCCAACCGATCCGCATCCAGCTCAGGCCACGTCCCTGGCGGCAACTCGATCTGGTCGTAGCCGTGGCCAGGGTTGGGTAGCTGTGCTGCAGGAGCTTCGGGAGGGGTGGCCACCACCGAACGCACCTCCAGCGCGATGACGAACCCCGCCACGAACAGGGCTAGGCCACCGACGAGGGCAGCGAGGACAAGAGGAAGCCTGGACGTGTCACTACGCATGGGAATCGCCCCTTTCCCCAGGCCAGCGCCCGCATCATGGCAGAACATCTCGAAGGCGTCAAGGCGGTAGCAGCTCACCATCCCCCGGTCAGCGGTGATTCGCATCGCTGTGCTGGAATACCTGAAGAAGAGGCCGAAGGTCTAGGCCCATGAGTTGCAAGAGACACGCCGAACTCCGAGAAGTTCTACGGAAGACTGCGCAGGACCCGCGCAAAATAGATAAGATGACCGATGAGCAACTTGAGCACGTGGCATGGTCCTTAATCCAGACAGGCGTCCAGGCCAGCCTGAAAGTGGCGGCGCTTTCTCAAGACTTCTCAAAGAAGATTGGGGAGATTACCCGTACATTTTCTGTCCCCGGCCTCGACTGAGTATGGCCTGGAGGCGACGTGTTTGCTAAGGGTTGGCACGGACAGCGCCAAGTATGCAGCCGCAGGTGGCGCAATACACCACTACCACCCAAACCGTATTGCCATCTGCCACGACAGGACGCGGGAAACCCAACACAGTCGGCCCAACCTGCTTGCACTCTGGGCAGTGGGGCCCTCGGCTTGCCTGAGCCATGCATCCCTCCTTCTTCCGGTCGGCTGCCGTTCAGGTAGAGGCCTGCCCGCTATGGCCAGCCCTGGGCGATAGCAAACCACACGATGGCGTTGGCCAGGGCGAGGTTGGCGAGGGTTAGGACGAGGAGCCAGCCTTTCATCTCTCTGCCGCTACCACTCACTAGCGCCCAGAGCGTGACGGCCGAAGCACGTGACTTTCTTCCACCGTGTCCTCGTCGAGCAGTTCCAGTTTGTCGAGTCCATCTTCCTCAAAGATGCGCCAGAACAGCCTCACGGGGAGCTTCCGCTTGGAAACCAGATGGTTTCTGTACGTGTTAATGCAATCGCGAACTAGACGGGCAAGGAACTTGGCCGGAAACTGGACAAACAAGTACTGACCGAAAAACTCAGACTCGCCTCGCAGCCAATAGGGTCTATCTTCGGTAAAGAATTTTCTTTCATCCAGGTACACTTCACCTGAGTGAATGGCTTCACAGCGAAAGTCGTCATACAGAATCGCCGCAAGTGTATTGGCGCGAAGAAGCGGCGCGAGCGCGTTCGGCAACACATCCCTTGTTTCTCTAACGCGGGCACTCCGAAAGGCCGCGACAACCGCCTGAGTCACACTTGCTGGTCTTGCTCTGAGACGCTTCTTCTTGTGCTGACCAGCTATGACGCGAAAACTTGCTTGCAGGGCCCTCATGATCCGCGCCAGTAGCGTTTCGGCATCATTTGCGGTCAAGGCGACCCCGGACTCCCACAGGAATTCAATCATAGAATCGTCGTCTCGAGAGTATCTGCGCAGGCGCCCCGGTTTCTTGATGAGGAACTCCAAGAAGGCGTGATGTCGAGCTAGATCGAAGTATAGGTCTCCGACGCTAACACTTTCGAACATGGCGCGGTGGCAACCATAGCAGGTAACAAAGTGAATGAATGCCTCTTTGCTCGCGACATCTTCTCGCGGGGCACTTGATGCAAGGGCATCGAGTCTCGAGCAAAGAAGAATTAGAAGTTCTTGGGCATGTGACTTCGATTCGATGAGTTCGTCGGTAAGCTTCAGCGTCGGGGAGAAGGAATCAAAGAAGGAATCGAGCCTTTTCCCCAGCTGTTCTCTTGTTATGGGCTTTCTCTTCGCGCTCAATTGTCCACCTCACTTCATCGAGGCGACGGCCCCTATTCTACTCGCAGCCGCGAGGGTTGGCAAGGGATGCGGCGACCTCATTTGCACGATGGGAACATAGTGTGCGGTCATTTTGGAGGAGAGGGGGGCGCAACCTGCCCACCGATGAGGCGGGGAACCAGAGAACTAGCTTTCCCACACCACCTCGTACACCCGCTGGCGGCCCTTGATGCCCTTGAGCTGCTTGCGGCCGGCGTCACGGAACTCGACCCCGGCCAGCGAGCCACCGACGGCGCGCACCACCTCCGACACCAGGATCTGCCCGCCCTGGGCCCTGGCGGCGATGCGGGCGGCCAGGGTGACGGCGGTCCCGAAGTAGTCCCCCGCCTCCTCGATGGACTCGCCGGTGTTGAGGCCGATGCGGACATTGATGGGCAACTCCGGGTGCTCCTGGTTGTAGGCGGCGAAGGCCCTCTGGATGGCCACGGCGCAGGCCAGGGCCCTGGCGGCGCTGGCGAAGGCGACCATGAAGCCGTCGCCCATGGACTTGACCTCCTGGCCGCCGTGGCGGGCGACCTGCTCGCGGAGGATGCGGTTGTGCTCGGCGAGGA
>CAYGYF010000153.1:0-4175 GCA_964354065.1 uncultured Dehalococcoidia bacterium
GGGCTTTCCCCGGCAGGGCCGCGACGTGGAGGCCGACGCGCCTGAGGCCGACCAGGTGGAAGAGAAGGTGTACGAGTAGATCGTGCCTGCCGGCTTGACCTTCAACATCCAGAGGTTCAGCACCGAAGATGGGCCCGGCATCCGCACCACCGTCTTCATGAAGGGCTGCTCCCTGCGCTGCAAGTGGTGCCACAACCCCGAGGGCCTCTCGCCCCGGCCTGAGCTGGTGTGGTACGACCTGCGCTGCATCGCTGCCCGCCAGTGCCTGGCGGTCTGCCCCGAAGGTGCGCTGGAGCTGACCCCGGAGGGCATGCGTGTCGACCGGGCATGCTGTACGGTCTGCGGCCTGTGCGTCGAGGCTTGCCCCACGGCCGCGGTGGAGGTCATCGGCCGCGAGTGGACGCCCGAGGCTCTCTACGCTGAGGTGGCCAAGGACGTCACTTTCTACGAGACGTCCGGTGGCGGAGTCACGGTATCGGGTGGTGAGCCCGTCATGCAGGCCGAGTTCGTCGAGGCTTTCCTGCGCCTCTGCCACAGGGCGGGGATCAACACTGCCCTGGACACCTGCGGCCACGCCGACTGGCGCATCTACGAGCGGCTCCTCCCTTCGCTCGACCTCGTCCTCTACGACCTCAAGATCATAGACCCCGAGCAGCACCGGGCAGCGACCGGCGTCTACCCCGACCGCATCCTGGCCAACGCTGGACGCATCGCTCGCCGGGGAATCCCGATGTGGGTCCGCACGCCCATCATCCCCGGCTACACTGATGCCGAGGATAACATCGCTCGCTTGGCTGCCTATATCCGCGACGAGCTGCCCACCGTCGAGCGCTGGGAGCTATTGGCCTACACCAACCTGGGCCAGCCCAAGTATCGTCGGCTGGCCCGTGCCTACCCTATGGAACACGCCGAGCTGCCAACCCGAGCCCAGATGGAGCGCCTGCGCATGCTGGCGCAACAGGGGGGAATGGACACCGCCGTGTGGTCAGGAGCCGTGCGTGACTAGAGTACGCGACGCGATTCTCAGCCCGGAGATGATGGCGGCCCTGGCGGGTGAGAGGACGCCGAAGTTCCTCGCCACCCTCGACGCTGACGGTATCCCCAATGTGGTGCCCATCACGTCGCTTCAGCCAGCCGACGAGGGCACCGTCATCTTCGGCGAGTTCATGATGTGGAAGACGAGGCGCAATCTGGAGGTGAACCCCCGCGTCAGCATGGCGCTGATAACCCCAGCCCGACAGGGCTGGATCATCAAGGGCGACTTCCAGGAATTCCAGCGCACCGGCCCCCACTTCGAGCGCATCATGGCCGGCGATATGTTCCGCTACAACGCCTACGCTGGCATCCGCAACGCCGGTGTGATCCGGGTGCGGCGTGTGGTGCGAGCCTTCGCCCTCTCGCGGCTGACGGTTCTGCTCGACATAGCCCACGCCAGGTGGGTCGCCCGCCGCGCTCGCCGACCGGGGCTCGATGGCATCGCGGCTCCCATCCAGGTACGGCAGAAGTTCGCTCGCCTTCAGGCGGCTAAGGTCCTTGCCTACCTGGATAGTGACGGCTATCCCGACATCGTGCCCGCTCTGTCCCTCGTCCCGGCTGATGAACGCACCTTCGTCTTCGGTGGCAGTGTTACGGCACCCGCTTTGGCAACCCTGAGCCCGGGAGCTAGGGTAGCGGCCTCCGTGCTTACCTTCGAGCCGTTGGCCTACCAGGTAAAGGGAGAATACCTGGGGGCGAAACGGAGCCTGGGCCAACTGGCCGGGGTGGTGGGCGTTCAGGAGGTGTATAGCGCCTCGCCGCCGCTGCCGGGCAAGCGAATAGCCTAGTGCCTGCCCCAGAACTCATCCTGAGCTTGTCGAAGGGGCCTGTCTCATCCCCTTCTCTCTTTGGCTGATGGCTCGCCGCAGGAAGGCCTAGCTTGCGCCCCGCCGAGTCGTTGGCCCTGGTCCTTCTCAGCCTGATCTGGGGCTCCTCCTTCCTCTTCACCAAGGTCGTCGTGGCGGAGGTGCCTCCGTTTACGCTGGTGGCCGGGCGCCTGCTGGTGCCGGCGGTGCTACTCTTTGGCCTTCTTAGGGTCTCAGGCTATCGACTCGCCGCTGGCAGGGCGGTATGGGCCGCTATGATCTTCATGGGGGTGGCCAACAACGTGATCCCGTTCAGCCTCATCACCTGGGCTCAACAGCACATCGACAGCAGCCTGGCCGCCATTCTGGTCAGCACGCTGCCGCTGTTCACCGCCATCATCGCTCACTTCTGGATTGGGGAGCCCCTGACGCGGGCTCGCACCCTGGGAGTGCTGGTGGGATTCGCGGGGGCGGTGACCATCGTCGGCGCCGACCTGCGCAACCTGGCCAGCGCCGACACTCTGGGCGAGCTGGCAGTGCTGGCTGGCTCTCTGGGCTACGCGGTCTCCACCACCTTCGCCCGCGGCTTTCTTAGGGGCCAGCCGCCGCAGTTTCTTGCCTTCGGCCAGATGGCAATGGCGGCGGCTTTCGCCATGCCCCTGGCCCTGGCAGTCGACCAGCCCCTGCACCTCGAGTTGGGCGCCAAGGTGGCTCTCGCCTGGGTGGCCCTGGGCGTCGTCAACACTGGCCTCGCCTACCTCATCTTCTTCTGGCTCGTCCAGCGGGTGACGGCTGTGCAGATCTCCCTGGTCAGCTACCTCATCCCGGTGACCGCGACCTTCCTGGGCTGGGTAGTGTTGGGCGAGCGTCTGGGGGCCAGCGCCTTGGCCGGCTTCGCCCTGGTTATCCTGGGCGTGCTCATCGTGAATCGTGCCGGCCTGCGAGCCGTCTCAGACGGCCGAGTGGTCTCTGAGCCGACCACTCGTGCCTGAAGGGAGCCGCGTCCGAGTTGACCTAGCGTCGATGTCAATCCCATAATCGTCTTCGCCAGGAGCGCCGCAGTTCGCCCCTCTCCGTTACCGGTGTTGCGAAAGGGATGCACGGAATGCTGAACAAGGCCATCAACGGCAGGATCCTCAATGTGAACCTCAGCTCCGGTGCCATCGAGCCCGAGTCGCTGCCGGAGGAAACCTATCGTCGCTACATCGGAGGCTACGGCATCGGCGTCCGCCTCCTCTTCGACCGCATCCCCCACGGTGCTGCCCCCCTCGGCCCGGACAACATCCTCGGCCTCATGCCCGGCCTCCTCACCGGCACGCCCCTGTTCGGCATCCGCTATCAGGCCGTCGCCAAGACGCCGAAGAACGGCGGCTGGGGCGACGCCAACTGCGGCGGCGACTTCGGCCCCTTCCTCAAGCACGCCGGCTGGGACGGCCTCCTGTTCAGCGGCCTGTCGGACAGGCCCGTCTACCTCCTCATCGAGGACGACAGAGCCCAGATTAGGGATGCCAGCGACCTCTGGGGCCTCGATGCCATCGCCACCGAGGAGAAGCTCAAGGAACGCCACGGCAAGAAAGCGAGCATCGCCTGCATCGGCCCAGCCGGCGAGAACCTGTCCTACATGGCCGGCATCTGCAACGAGCGCGGCCGCCTGGCCGGCCGCAGTGGCCTCGGCGCTGTGATGGGCTCCAAGAAGCTCAAGGCCGTCGTCGTTCTCGCCTCCCGCAACATCCTCGTCGGCGATGACAAGGGTATCCGTGCCCTCGTGCGCACCTTCATCAACGAATTCGGCCCCGACGCCACCCTCTTCCGCAACTTTGGCACCACCCGCATCACCTCCACCTCGGCCTTCTCGGGCGACTCGCCGGTGAAGAACTGGGGTGGTGCCGGCTCCGTCGACTTTCCAGCGTTCCCCCAGCTCAGCGGCGACAAGTTCAACGCCAAGATGGACAGGAGATACGCCTGCTGGCACTGTCCCATTGCCTGCGGCGCCGAGAGCAACGAGTCTGACAACCCCCAGTACCCCTATCCCAGGCACACCCACCGGGCCGAGTACGAGACCGCCTGCTCCTTCGGCACCCTGACTCTCACCGCTGACATTGATTGCCTTCAGTACGCCAACCACCTGTGCAACGCCTACGGTCTAGACACCATCTCCGCTGGCGCCACCGTCGCCTTCGCCATCGAGTGCTACGAGAACGGCCTCATCACCAAAGAGGATACGGACGGCCTCGACCTCACCTGGGGGAACGGCGCCGCCATCATCGAGATGCTCCATCGCATCGGCAAGCGAGAGGGCATCGGCGACCTCTTCGCCGACGGCATCCGCAAGGC
>CAYGYF010000154.1:0-4160 GCA_964354065.1 uncultured Dehalococcoidia bacterium
TCCCTCTCCCCAGCGAGATCATCATGCCCCTGGCCGGCTGGTTCCTGGTGGACGAGCGCGGCCTGGGGCAAGAGTGGCTGCTCTTGGCCGCCTTCTGCGGTGCCCTGGGCAACCTGATCGGCTCCCTCACAGCCTATGCGGTGGGTGCCTGGGGCGGACGGCCCCTCCTCTTTCGCTATGGTCGCTACGTGCTCATTTCCCGCGAGGAGGTAGCGCGGGCCGAGCGCTGGTTCAGCCGCTACGGTGCCTGGGCGGTGTTCGTCTCGCGGCTGCTGCCGGTGGTCCGCACCTTCATCAGTCTGCCGGCGGGCGTCGCCCGCATGGACGTCTGGCGCTTTAGCATCCTGACCTTCGTGGGATCCTTCCTCTGGTCGCTGGGCCTGGCCTGGGCCGGCTTTCAGTTGGGCGAGAACTACGACCGGATCAGGGAGTGGATGCGCCCGGCGGACATACCCATCCTCATAGCCCTGGTGGCCCTGGTGGTCTGGTATGTGTATCGGCGGCTGCGGACGGTATTCCGCGAGCCGGAGCCCTCGGTGTGTGAGAGCGAGGAGTAGGAACCAGCCGTGCGCACGCCCCTGATCTTACTGGTGGTGGTCATCCTGGCAGGGGCCGCCGTGGGTGGCTGGGTGGCCGCCAACCAGCTCATGGAAGGTGACGGGGGTGGCGGCACCGCTACCCCGACGCCTACGCCCACCCGTATCGGCACCCTGACGCCCACGCCAACGGTTGGGCCGCCCCTGGAGGGCGCGCGGCTGGTGTACAAGGAGTTCGGCAGCGAGGCCGACGTCTTCTGGCTGGCCGCCGCCGCTGACCCCCAACGGCGGGTACAGTTCGCCCAGGCGGAGCACGCCGCCGGGTCGGGCATCCGGGCCAGCCTATCGCCGGATGGCAAGCTGGTGGCCTATACCCTGCTGCCAGTGGGAGCAACGGACGGCCCGACCCAAGCCGAGGTCTGGGTGGCAGGCTTGGAGGGGGGTGAGGGCCACCGCCTGACCCAGGGCGTGGACCTGGCCAGCACGCCCGTCTGGTCGCCGGACGGAACGTCCATAGTTGTGCGGCGCAATGGCCCCGGCCGCGAGATTGGCCGCGCTGCTTCTCTGGTGGCGCTGGACGTGAGCGATGCCAGCGAGACCGTAGTGCTGGCGGAGGAAGACGTCTTGGAGCTCTTCCCTGTCGGCTACTCCCCTGCTGGCGTGCTCTACGTTGCCCGCATCACCATCGGCGGCACCGACTTCGGCATGATCCTGCCAGACGGAAGCGTCAGCTACCCGGTCCACGCCAGCGACCAAACGGCTCGCGACTGGCATCTCTCACCCGACGGCTCCCGCATCGCTTTCCTGGCCCGCCAGCGCACGGATAGCCGCATCGCTCTGCGGGCCTTCGTGACGGAGCTGGTGGCGGGCGCCCTCCCCAGGCCCCTTTCGGATTTCGCCAGCGCCGTGGACGTCGGCGATCACTTCAACCCTATCTGGCACCCCGACGGGGAGCTCTTCGCCGTGGGCCGAACCCCCACGGACGGCGCCAGCCCGGTGACGCTGGTGTCCCCGGCGGGAGGTCCTTCGGCCTCCGTGACGCCAGGCCCGGAGCGGGGCTTCGACGTGCCGGCAGGCTTTTCGCCCGACGGCGACTATCTGGCGGTACGCTGGTTCGAGGGGAAATCGGCTCTGGAGCCCGGCAGGGAGCATCTGATGCTCATCGAGGTGGGTGGCGGACGGGCGGAGGTCGGGGACAAAGGCAATCTAGAGTTCATCGGTTGGCTGCCCAGTGGTGCGCAGTAGGCTACTATTCGCTATCGCCCTGGCGTCCTTGTCCCTGGCCCTGCTGCTAGGGGCCGATGGCGTGGCTCCGCCCCCGGCACTGGCCACCCATCTCTGCGGCGAGACCGGCAGCACCTTCGGCCCCTTCAACGTCCTGGCCTACGACCCCAAGGACTTCCGCACCGCCTACAACGAGGCCTTCAACCTGGCCGCCGGCGATGACCTCTTCCCCGGCGACCTCTACTTTGGCCTGCCCCCCCTGGAGACGGGGCCTGCCGATAGGCAGGCCACGCCCGTTCCAGAGACGCCCACAGCCACGCCTACGCCCGAGGTCTCGCCGACGCCCGAGGTCTCGCCGACGCCCACCCACACGGGCACTCCCACTCCTACGGCCACCCCCTCTCCCACCCCCAGCCCCACCCCCTTCCCTCCCATCGGTCCCGGCCTCGTCGAGCCCTATATTCCCCCCACCATCCTCAAGGCCATCGGCTGGATTGAGAGCGGCTGGGCGCAGGCGGCCTTCTCTGTCGCCTACGGCGACATCGGGCCGGCCCTCATCTCCCACGATTGCGGCTACGGCATCATGCAGGTGACCACTGGCATGCAGAATACCACCGGCCAGCCCACATCCGAGCAGCTCATGGCGGCATCCCACTACGCCTATAACATCGCCCGCGGCGCGCGCATCCTGGCCGACAAGTGGAACCTGGCCCCTGAATTCCGCCCCATCGTGGGTGACCGCAATCCCCAGGCCATCGAGGACTGGTACTACGCCATCTGGAGTTACAACGGTTTCGCCTTCCAGAATCACCCCCTCAACCCCCGCTTTCCCGCCTGGCCGCGCACCTCCTATAGCTGTGGCCCCTTCGACGATGGCTTTAACCACGATCGCTCCCAGTACCCCTATCAGGAGCTCGTTTCCGGCTGCATGGGGCATCCCCCCCAGCCCGACGGCGCCCCCTTGTGGCAGCCGCAGGAGGTAACCTTGCCCGACCTGTCATCTGTGGAGTTCGCCGAAGCCCTCAATCTGGCGAACTTCGTCTGCGACACTCTCGACCACTGCTATGACATGATGGACATCCCCCGGCCCGCCGGCGCCCACGGTGACCCGACACCAGCGGGTGGGGATCGCTCGAAAGTAGTGGGCTCGCCCAAGCTGGAGGTGAGCACCACCAACATCGAACTGGGTGCTCATCCCGAGAGTGTGAGCCAACCTCAAGCGGTCACCATCTCCAACTCGGGCACCGGCATCGTGGTCTGGACGGCCACCTCGTCGGCCTCCTGGCTCCAGCTATCGGCACCACAGGGCCTGGCCTTGGGCACCGATCTGGGCGGCGTTACCTCTCCCCTGACCATTCAGGCGAACATGGCGGGCCTGCCCAGGGGCAGATATGTGGGCACGGTAACCCTGGAGGCGCCCTACGCCGCGGGCGGCCCCAAGACCATCACCGTCACTGTCAGCAGCCTCACCCAGTCCTTCGTGCCGGGCGTCATCAAGAGCTAGGGCCTGCTGGCAGGCAGGCGGCCCCTGCTCTGCGAGGCCATGCTATACTAGAAAGATGGAGGTCCTGATGCTGGCCAAGACGATCGCCGCCGTCCGCCGCAATCATGCCCTGGAGCATGCCACCATAGCCATTCTGATGGGCAAGATGGGCCAACCCACGCGCATGGTGGGGCGGGCCTCGCCGGGTGGCTTCTATCTCTACGGCGATATCCCCACGGACAAGGTGCGCGAGTCGGCCGTCGAGGGGCTGGCTCGCCTGAAGCGAGGCGAGTGGCAACTGGCTGTATCGCCTCTTTGCGGCACCAACCTTGCTGTGGCGGGTATCCTGGCCGGTCTGGCCTCGGCGCTGGCCATCGGCAACCAAGCCCGCCTCAGGCGGGTGCCCAACGTCCTCACGGCGGCTGTTCTGGCGGTGGTTGCAGCTCAGCCCCTGGGCCGCCTGGTGCAGAGGCACGTCACCACCTCCGCTGACCTCGATGGCCTGGAGATCCTGGACGTGAGCCGGGCGGGTGGCGGCGTGCTCCCCCTGCACAAGGTGCGCACGGTCTACCGAGCGGCGTAGCGGCAGCCCGCCTGCGGCGGGCCCCGTTGACGCGCCCAAAGGGGCGCTGCTACATTGGCTAGGGCCCCTGTAGCTCAAGCGGACAGAGCGGCTGCCTTCTAAGCAGCGGGTTGCAGGTTCGAGTCCTGCCAGGGGCACCAGCCCTACTCTCTGCCACCTCCCTCCTGAAATCACCTTGGCCCTTATGCGTTCGCATGTCCGAAGTTATAATTAGGGTTGGCCTTGGCCGTCCGGGAGGTGCGTTATGCCGTTCTTCATGCTCATCGTCCGCAACCTGCTGCGTCAGCGCATGCGTACGCTGCTGACGGCTCTGGGCATCAGCCTGGGCATCGCC